>CAYYNP010000004.1:0-92805 GCA_964472545.1 uncultured Planctomycetaceae bacterium
GACTGTTGCTTAGCTGGACCACGGTTTTGTGCCAAACCCGTTGAAACAAAACAACAGGCTGGCAAGTAGCGCCAGGGATAGCGTGCGTGGGACAACCGGGTTCATGACTCGTTCTCCGGGGATGGGGGAATGCGGATGTTCGTGTCGGCGTCGCCGATCGCCGTTTAGCCGCCGCACGGCGGCGTGACGTCGGTGTGTATTGTGCATACAACGCCGCCGTGCCGGCGGCGGCTAGACGGCGGATGGCCGGAGTTCATAGTGACCTCAAATACTCGATCAGTGTATCAATCTCTTCGTTCGATAAGTGCGACGTCCGGCCGTGGCGATCGTCCGGATTCAACGTCGTCAACACGTCGCGCAACCCGGCCGCGCGGCCGTGATGCAGAAAAGGGGCCGTCTGCCATAGCTCGATCAGCGTGGGCGTGTCGAGCCGGCCGGACGCGTCGGGCTCCTGCACGGTGCCCACGTCGTGCATCTTCAGGTCGGTATACAGCGGGGCCGGATGGCAACGGGCGCAACCGACTTTGGGGCTTTCGAAGAGCTCCTTGCCGCGGCGGGCCTTGGGGCTGAGGTGGCCGTCGATCAAGTACGGACTCTTCTCCGGTTTAAGCGACCGCAAATACGCCTCGACCGCCTGCAGCTCGTCGGGTTTCGGCTCCTGAAACAACAGGAAGCGAAACCCGGCCGCCGCGGCCGCCGGCATGCCGGAACGTACGCCGCGCGACATGGCCGGGGGCGTGCGATGGGCCAACAACAGCGAGCGGGTGTTCTTGGGGCTGCCGATCCCGTCGTTCATCAGGTCCCAGTTCAGCCCGTCCACACGGCCGTCGGGGTGGCAGGTCGAACAGCTCAACCACCGCTCAAAGCAGTAGTTCGCATCGTGAAAGATCGCCTCGCCCCGCCGCGGGGCGTCCGCCGTCGGCTGCAAGGCGACGGCCACGCCGCCGCGGACCTTCAGCGAGGCCGCGTCGATCAGCACGACCGTGCCCGTGTAGTACATCGCCACGGCCAAATCCCGCCCGTCGGGCGAAACGGCCAGCCCACGGGGACCGTTGCCCGGCAGGTCAACGCGGGTAAGCACCTTGCCGATGTAGCGTCCCTGGCCGTACTCGACCGGCAGATCGCTGACGACCAACTCGACGGCCATCGGATCGTTCACGCCAAGTTGCCAGGTATCGGAGTAGCCCATCGAGCCGCGGGCCGTGTTCGGATGGGCTTCGTGGTTGTTGTCTTCGTCGGCCGGCTGCGTAGCGGCGAGCTTGGGCAACTCCTTGTTCAAGCCCGCGTGCAGCTTGGTCAGGTCGATCTTGCCGAGTTGATGGACGCCGCCGAGCGTGACGTAGAGCGTGGCCCCGCCCGGCGAGCAGGCCGCACCGAAGGGATTGGCCGCGGCGTCGTTGAACCGATCGAGCAGGATCGTGGCATGTCGCCGCTGCCGCCGCAAGTCGATCACCGTCATCGCGTTGGCGTTGATCCAGCCGTATTCGATCTGCTCGGTGGGCAACATGGCCCGGGCCAGGTTGTGGACAACGTAGGCCCAGCGGCCGTCGGGCGAGACGGCCACGCCGCAGACGTTCGTGCCGTGGATCGGCAGGCGGATATTGGCTGCGACGGTCAGCTTCTGCAGGTCGATCAGCGACACCACGGCCGTTACGGCCAGATCGGTGGCATCGCCGGCCGGCAGGCGATTGCCGAGGACGGCCAGACTCTCGTCGGGCGTAACCGCTAGGAAATAGGGCATGCGGGTGACGCTCACACGAGCCTTCTCGCGGCCATCGGCAAGCTGCACGACGGAAACCGTATCGGTGGCCGAATTGGCCGCCAGCAGCCAACCGCGGCGCGGTGCCAACGCCAGTCCAACGGGCCGCGGACCGACCGCAAGCCGCCGCAAGATCTTGCCCGCCCGATCGATTTCGGCGACCGACCCGGCAGCGCATTCCGCCACGTAGACCGACCGTCCGTCATCCGACCACACCACACCGCTCGGCTGTCCTCGCAGCGCAACGTCACGGACCACCCGCTTGTCGCCCGGCCCGATCAACCCCGCCGCTGCGGCAGTGCGATCACTGACGGCCAGCGTCCCGTCCGGTGCGTACGCCAGATCGAACGGGGAACGATAGACCGGCGGTTCGTCCGGTTCAGACGCGACCACGCCTCGCGCCAACGGACATGCGCCGATGGCCAGCATCAGAAGAAGCACCGCTCGGCCCAACTGCTCTCTCGCGACCATTACGTTCATCCAACCGTTTGTAGGGTGCGTGAAACGCACCGCCAGCGCGCATATGGTGCGTTTCACGCACCCTACGACTATTCCCCAGCCCCCACCTTCAACGGAATCACGGTGATCGTATCCGGCTTGTCCGGCTCGTTGCCGTCGTAGGGCAGGTCGATGTTGCTGGCGTAGAGGATGTTGCCGCGGACGCACGGCTCGGACGGCTTGTCGAGCTTGCCACCGGCGCCGGTGGAGTTGTCGTTCTTGGCGATCGTCTTGACCTTGCCCGTCTTGGCGTCGACCATATGCACGGCGTTGCCGAAGAAGTCGGCCACCACCAGTTTGTCCCACTTGGCGACGTACTTCATCCCGTCGGTGCTCTCGATCGGTGAGCCTTTGGCCAGCACCTTCAGCGGCCCGGCCAGCAGGCCGTCGTCGCGCAGCCGCGCGGTCAGTATCGAGGCCTCGCCGAAGTTGCAGACGAACAGCCGGCCGTCGGGCGCGATCGACAGGCCGTTGGCTCCCACGTCCTTTCGCCAGTCGTCGGCGGTGGTGGTGAAGCGAGCGACCAGGTGGCGGTCTTTGCCGTCGGGCAGCAACTTGACCGGCTTCCGAGGATTCAGTTCCGAAAGCTCGAACTTGTAGAACCCGGACGTGTGCGGCGTGGCGCCGTTGATCAGGCACGTTTCGGTGACGTAGATCCGATCGTCGAAGGCCTCGACCGCGTTGGCCGCAATGAAGCCGGTGGCCACCGTTTCGACGCCGATCGCCTTGCCGCGCTTCATCTTCACTCGCAGCAGCCGCGACTTGTGCTTCGTGTTTTCGCCGAACGTCTGGTTGTCGGCCACGTAGAGGTTTCCGTCGGCCGCCTCGGCGATCCCCAGCGGGTAGACGCCGTCGGTGTCCGGGTGTTTCGGCAGGTCGATCAGCTTGCTCAGTTGATTGTCCGCGTCGATCGTCCACACGGCCGCCACGGCGGGCTCCTGGAGGTTCAACACGATCAGAAAGATCTGCCCATCGCGGCCCACGGTCATGCCGTCCGGTGTGGAAACCCCCTCCGGCAAGACGAGCGACGAGGCGTCGCCGGCCGGCTTGATGCAATCCAGCGGCGGGGCCGCACCGAAGGCGGTGGCGGTGACGAGCAGTGCGACGAGCGCAACGAGACAGTGACGCATGGTGTGGGCTCCTGAGTGTGACGAAGAAGCGAGATTCCAATCTTCCGCCCCAATTGTAGCCTCCGGAAGACC
Organism: uncultured Planctomycetaceae bacterium; assembly: GCA_964472545.1. GTDB lineage: Bacteria > Planctomycetota > Planctomycetia > Pirellulales > Thermoguttaceae > CAYYNP01. The sequence continues at coordinate 3,460 of CAYYNP010000004.1, forward strand.
GCTTTGCACGGTCGACGCCCAACTGCGGAGGGGTTCCAGGCGTCCGGCTCCCGCTCACGATCGGAACTGCCGGGCTGAAACTCGATGGGTGGCTGGGGCAAAGCGCAGCGGTGCCCCAGTGAAGGACGAGTCAACCGGAGCGCACACAACCTGGGGCACCGCTGCGCTCTGCCCCCGCCACCCCCAGGAGTCGCATGTTGCAAGGCGCTATTCGTCCTTTCCACCGGCAACGACCGACAACTCATCGACGAACAACCACGCCTTGGTCGGCTGGCGGCGGATCCAATCGGGAAGCTGGCCGGCGTTGACGGCGCGGACGCGGACGTAACGCCCACGGGTCTTCAGTTCGCCGGCGGTCAACACGATCGTGCGGGGACCAACGTGGGCCGTGGCGGGCTCGGGCGTACGCGTCGCGAGCGTGCGGAACTGGCTGCCGTCGTCGGAGACGGAAAACTCGACCGTGCGAGGCAGCAAAATGCCGACGCGCGTGGACTGCAACACGCGCAGCGTGATGCCGTCAAACTGCACGGGATTGCCCAGGTCGATCGTCGCCACCAGATCGTCGCCCAAGAAACCCAGCCAATGCGGGTCGGTGTGATCGGCTTGGGCGATCCGGCCGTCGACCAGCGACGTCGAACCGATGCCCGGATAACGCGGGTCGGGCCGATTCCGCAGCGAAACCGGTCGGCCCACTGCGGCGTGTTCAATCCGCCGGGCTGGCGGCAACTCGATCTGATCTTCCGGCAGCATCGGCGCCCGGTTCTTCTCCCAGTGTTTGGCGATGCCGCTGGTCTTGGAAAGGTCCCAGAGATTGAGGTCCAACTCCCGCAACGCCAACACCGTGGGGATCCAGGCCTGCGTCCATCCGACCTCAATGGCCCACGCTCCCCAACCGCTGTCGGCATTCGAGCCGTAGTAATCCCAGCGGCGGAAGTCGAACGCGCGGAACCAGCCGCCGTCGAGTTCCGGATGGGCGTCGCTGCGGACCTGGATGCGGATGAGGAACTCGGCCAGCCGGTCGGCCATTTCACGATAGATCGACTCGCCCGTAGCGGCGTGGGCCTCGTGCAGCCCGAGAAAGGCGAAGTTGCAGGTGTAGAGCAGGTCGGCCACGGGATCGCCGTTCTGCTGGATCAGCGAGGCCTCGCGGGTGCCGTACTCGGCGTTGGAGCGTGGCGGGCGATAGCTGCCCAGGCCCGGCGTGCCGAGTTCCTCGCGGATCGCCCCGCAGGCGTGCTGGCATTTTCGCATGTCGTCGGCAATCCGCCGCAGCCACGCCCGGTGCTCGGGCCGGTCGTCGACGCGGATTAGCCAAGCCAGTGTGAGCAACATCCGTGCCCGCTCTTGTTGGATACCGTTGGTCCACTGCCAGCGGTCGGGATAGGCCTCCATCATCATCCGCACGGCGTCGCGGGTGCGCGTCAGCAGCGGCTGGTAGCCGGTCTTGTCGTAGAGCCACAGATACGTGGCCCAAACCCACGCCTGGTAGTGCGGGGCGTAGTGGATTGTTCGTGCCCGGTAGTAATGCGGCCAGCCGCGCTCGAGCAGTTGCCCGTCGTTCAGCGCCGCGCCGCGAAAGCCGTAGACGCCGGTGGTGCGGTAGTTGGCCAGGATGTTTTGCAGCAGGACTTCGTCCCAGCGATCGGTTTGCAGCAGGGCCGCCGTGCCCAGGCCGCCGAGGATCACCTTGACGTCGTTGTCGGCGTAGAGCGAGCGGCTGTCGGCCGCCCAATGGAGCAGGCCGAAGTTGGCCTTGTCGGGATCGTCCTGAAAGAGCCTCGATTTGAAGTAGACCCAGTCGAGCAGGTTCCCGGCCACCTGACGGCTGTGGCGATCGCCGTCGATCTTCGCCCGCAGCGCAAAGGCCAGGGCCGTCTCGCCGTTGGCGTCGGTCCGCAGCCACCAGCGGACCGGCTGCGTGCCGTCGGCGTTGATCCGGGAACTAAACCCCTCCAACACGCCGTGGGTTCCGTCGCCGGCCGGCCAGGAGGGGTCGGGCAACGGGCCGACCGGATTGCGCGGATCGACGACGCCCGTGCGGCGGTATTCGTCGTACTTGGCCTTCCATTGGCCGTCGATCAACATCCGGGCGTTGCTGTGCCAGTCGATGCCGCGGACGATGGCGGCCCGTGCGGCGCCCGGTGGAAGGGGCTCGCAACGGGCGTACGTCGAATGCACCTCGGGCGTCCACTCCAGTTGCGGCGGGTCGTGCGAAGGTTGCAGCCAACGGAAGATCATCCGCCAAACCGCCCGCATCGCCTCCTGGGTGGCGTAGCGGGCCGTGACGAATTGGCTCAGCTTCGTCGTCGAGACGAGAACATCCCGGCCGGGACATTGCACCAACAGCGGATAGGTCGTCACGTCGGCAAGCCCAAAGATGGCCGTGTCGAATCCGGCCACCCGTGCAGCGACCAGATGGGCGTTCGGGGCTTCCACCTCGACGAAGTGGCAATCGTGGACGGCCAGGATATCGAGCCGTTTGAGCGTCGGGGTGAAGGCGTCGGAGGCCACCACGGCCCGCTCCAGTCGCGTGCGCCGCGCGGCGCCGACCTTCACGCCCGGCAACCAAGACGGATACTCGACGAACAGCCTCAGCCGCTTGGCGGCCGCGGCGTCGAACAGGGCCTGATCCAACCGCGCGGTCTTCTGGGGATAGCCGTCGGCCAAGATCAACACGCCCTGGCCGGGCTGCGCCGCGCGGACCGCCGCGGAGGCCGATTCCACCCGTGTGACCTTGCCTTCAGCGGCGATCACACGGTAGAGGTCGTTGTCTTCGGCGCAGCAGAAGACGACGTTCAACGGGTCGGCTTCGGCCTCGGCCGCCACCCACAAGAGAACGATCGCGAGACGGCAAGCAGATTGGCAGGCCGTCCCCACTTTGCGAAACGCCTGGAATCCGGCTGCCAGGTGGTCGTTCATGGCCTCGGTCTCTTCAGTTGTGGGTGCCATGCCCACGCTTGCTTGCGTGGGCATGCCGCGTTGCAGGCCGCCAACATACCCACGCAAGCGTGGGCATGGCACCCAGACTCGGCCCACAGGACCGAATGTCGTATCGTATTACCGCGGAATCACCCAATCGGTCGGGGCCTCGAACTCCTCGCGTCCCTCACGAAAATCGGGCACGCCGTCGATCTTTAGGCGGCGGAAGGCCTGCAGGCGGCGGAGTAATTCTGCGGCGGTTTCTCGCTCTTGGGCGATCAGATCGGTCTGCTCGCCCGGGTCGCGGTCGAGGCGGTAGAGTTCGATTTTCGGCCCGTTGTCTACGTCACGCGGTTGGCCGTCGCCGTCGAGCGAAACGTCGAGCACGCTGCCGCCGTTGACGATCAGCTTCCAGGTGCCGTCGCAAACGGCCGTCCGGTCGGGCGAGCCCTGGGCAATGTAGCTGAACCAGTCGCGCCGCGGCAGCTTGGCCTTGCCGCGGAGCACGTCGAGCAGGTCGTGGCCGTCGAGCGGATTGGGGTCCGCGGCCGTGACGCCGGCCAGCCGTTTGACGGTCGGATAGACGTCGATGTAACCGGCCATATCGTCCACTCGCCGCCCGCCGCCGACGCCGCCGGCCGGCCATCGGGCGACCGCCGGCACGCGCACGCCGCCTTCGTAGACCGAACCCTTCCCGCCCCGCCAGGGCCGGTTGTCGCCGTATCGGGTGGCACCGTTGTCGCTGAAGAAGAGCATGAAGGTGTTCTCGGCGATCTCCTTCTCGTCAATCGCGGCCAGGATCTGGCCGATCGCCTGGTCCATCGAGTCGACCATCGCGGCGTAGATCCGCCGCTTGGGGTCTTCGACCCGGTCGGCGTACTTGGCGATGTCTTCCTCCTTGGCTTGCAGCGGCAGGTGCGGGGCGTTGAAGGCCACGTAGAGGAAGAACGGCTCGTCGGTTGGACTCTCCGTGATGAACTGCGCTGCCTCGCGGCCGATCAGGTCGGTCGAGTAGCCTTCGTCGCGGCAAGTCTCGGTGTTGCGGTGCCAATCGAGTTCGCCTTCGCGATGATGGGTGAAGTAGTCGAAGGCCCCGTTGTAGTGTCCGTAATAGAACGTGAAGCCGCGGGCCAGCGGCAGATACTTGCGTTGGTAATGCCCCAAGTGCCACTTGCCGACGGCCGCGCGGCGCTTGTATCCGGCCGTGGCTACCAGATCGGCCAGTGTGTGTTCGGTGGTCGGCAGGCCGTACTTCCGCCAGGGCGTGATCACGGCCTCGCCCATGCCGTAGCGGATCGGCCAGCGCCCGGTCATCAGCCCGGCCCGGGTGGGCGAGCAGAGCGGACAGGCGTGAAAATTCTCCAGCCGCACGCCCTCGCGTGCCAGCCGATCGACGGCCGGCGTGTCGATGATGCCGCCGTTGTAGCCGACGTCTTTGAAGCCCAGGTCGTCGGCCAAGAGGATCACGATGTTCGGCCGCGTAGCCGCCGGCTGGGCCGCCGTAGCGGCGCTGCCGAGGAGTGCAACGGCCGCTAGTGTGGAGGTTAAGGTTCGAGAGAGGTGCATGGGTGTCTCGAGGCTGGGGGAAAGCGTAGGGTGCGTCGCGACGCACCATGTCCTTGCCCCTAGGTCCTTGCCCCTAGAAAGCCTGTCCGAAAGACAAGCCTTCACCGTTCACCTTGTGGCGGTGCCGCGTTAGAGGGGCATGGTGCGTCGAGACGCACCCTACGTTCTGGGACACCGCTGCGCTTTGCCCCAGCCACCCCGTCAACAGGACTCTCTGTAACAACGTACTACTTTGAAAGCAACTCGATCATCGCCCGGCCCATCGCGTCGCCGATGAGGAAATAGGTCTCGGCGTTGCTGTTCCAATGATAACTGGCGCCGGTGGGGGATTCTTCGCGTGGGCGGAAGAAGTCCCGGGTCTCGACGCAGGTGACGTTTTCCATCTTCTTAGACGCGGCGATTTGGGCCGGCTCGACCACCTGTTTGATGCGTGCCCGCACGCCGGGCAGGTTCTCGTCGTGGCCGCCGAAGCCGCTGCTGGCGATCACCACCGGCAGGTCGGCCACGCCCAGGTCCTTGCGAACGTCGGCGATCAACAGCGGCAGGTTCTTCTCGTATTCGGCGGAAAAATCGGCATTGCAGCCGTCGTTCCAGCCTTGGTGCCAGCAGAAGCCAACGATCTCGACCTCGAGCTTGCCGAAGCCGGGAAAGTACTTCTCTGCGTTCGCCTGCAAGTTGCGCACTTCGCCGATCATCCGCCGGTAATAGGCCCCAACGTCGGGCTTGACGCCCTGCTTGTTGGCGCTCAACTCGAACGTGGGCTCGCCGGCACTCGGCGGACGGAAGTCGATCGCCAGGCTCTTGCCGCCCCAGGCCGTTTTGATCAACAGCACGGGGACGTCGAGATGATCGCCCATCACGTGGCCGAATTGCAGTTCGGGGCCGATCGTCAACCGATCGCCGGCGCCTTGCAGCCCGGGCTTCAGCCCGCTGGTGATGTCGACCGTGCGGGTCGTCTGCGCGGCGCCGCGGCCCTCGCGGACGGTTTGGCGCTGGAAATACCAGACGTCGCTGCGTTCGGCCCAGTTGCCCTGTGCGTCGACGAGGTGCTGGAATTGACCTCGCCGATCGGATTTCTGCACCATGTAGGCCAGCGTGCCTTTGGTCTCGGCGGGACCTACGCGCCCGTCGCCGACCATGTTCGACTGGCCGGCCAGGATGAAGACCTTGGCGACGCGCGGGCTTTTGGCGGGCGATTCCGCGCGGACGGCCGCGCTTTGCAGCAACTGGCCGACGACGGCGGCGGAGATTACCAGAGCGGTTCGTGTGCGTCTCATTCGATGGGGGCTCCTTCTTATAGTAGCCGTCTCGCTCCGCGAGACGAAGCCGCGGCTGAGACGGTTACAACCAGGTACATGCTCGTCTCGCGGAGCGGACGGTTACTGCAACAAACGGGCTCGTCTCGCGGAGCGAGACGGCTACTATCCAAGCTACTGGACCTTCTTGAAGAAAAACACGGTCTTCACCGTGGTCCCCTCCCTCTCGATCGTCTCCACGTCGACCAACTCGTAGCCGTCGCGGCCGAGCTGATTGATCTGGCGGGAGACTTGCGGATTGCCGAACACTTTGCCGCCTTCGACCGGAAACGCCAAGTGCTGCCAGGTCGGTGCAGCGGCGGCCGGGGCTGGCGCGTCGTTCTGTGCCGGCAGGCCGGCGGCGAAGGCGATCCCGAGGCAGACGGCGATGGCGAGAACGATGGCGATCTTCTTCATTGGGGTTCTCCAGATAGCGGGATTTGGACGTTGGTCATTCAGTTACGTGGAGGGTGGCTGTTCGTAGACTAGACCGCATACTGCGGAATCTTCATCAACTCGCCGTCTTTCAGCGCCGACTGATGCGACACGACACCGGCGACGGTCATGTTTAGCGCGGCGATGATATCGACCGAGGGCCGCCGGCTTTCGAGGATCGACGTCACGAATTCGTGGCCCAGGTGGCCGTGCGAACCGCCGTGCCCTCCGGCGCTCACGCCGGGCGGAAGCGGCGGCTTGTCGAGTTTCGGAAGGTTCTTCCCCTGGCCCTGGTAGTTCATGCCGCTCATCGAGCCCTTCTGCCCGCGCACCCGGCCCACCTCGCCGCCGTGGCCCGGTGTGTCCCAACTGACGCCCATCCGGGCCATGCCGCCTTCACTGGTCCGCAGCATGGCGATCTCGGTGCCGAAGGGGTTCTTGTAGACGTTGTTCTGAGGCTGTAGCCGTTCGAGGATGCTGGGCATGCCCATGCACGATACCTCGGTGAAGCTGCCGCCGGTTACGCCCACGTAGTACGCGTTCGAATGCGTGGGGTACCATTGCGGCGGCAGGCCCACTCGCCAATCTTTGTACGAGGGGATCGACGATACGGCGTAGTGGTAATACTCCCCCTCGCTATAGACCAGCTTGCCGAAGCCGCCGGCGCGATAGATCGTGCGCATCGCGTGCACGTCGTTGTGGTAGCAGGAGGTCTCGAAGAGCATGTAGTTTTTGCCCGAGGTCTTCACGGCCTCGAGCAGTTGGTCGGCCTCTTCCAGCGAGCCGAACACGGCCGGCACCGCACTGGCCACGTGTTTTCCGTGGCGGAGCACGTCGACCGCGTGGCGGCAATGGCTTGGTGCGTCGGTGGCCAGGAAGATGGCCTCGATCGTGTCGTCCTCGACCATCTTCTCGAGCGACGGGTACGTCTGCTTGCACTTGCAGACTTCGGCCAGCGCCGCACAACGGTCGGGAAACAGATCGCTAACGGCCACCAACTCGACGTTGGGGTGATGTTGCAATGAGAAGGCCGCCCCGAACCGGCAGACGCCGTAGCCGACGATTCCCATGCGGATCTTCCGATCGGAAACCGGTTGCCACGCGCCGGCCAGCTTTGCGTCGGGGCCTTCCTCGAAGCCCTGGATCGGCGGCTCGCCGGACTGGGCCGCCGAGGTCATACCCAACGCGGCCGCGCCGAGGCCGGCAGTTTTCAGGAACGAACGTCGCGAGGTCGGTTCGTGCATGGCGGAGTCTCCGGGAAGTTGTTCACAATCGCAACGTCCTCTGCGCAAGCGTGACCGGGCCGCCACCGCTCGGAAAGGGGGCTCGGAAAGGGGACAGGTACATTCTGTTCGAAGCACCCGTCGGGCCGTTCCGGCGGATGTACCTGCCCTGCGCTCACCCAATCCAATATAGAGAGCCCCCCGCGCCGAAGCAAGCAAACCTCCGGCTGCTAGACCGGCAATAGCGCATCCTTGGGCAACGGCGATCGGCTGCGCCGGGATCTCACCACCCGCCGCACTCCCCACACGACCGCCGCCAGCCACGCGGGCAGGCTGACGGCCGCCCCGAGAATCAGGCTCGTGGGGCGGAAACGATAGACCAAGTGATGGTTCCCGGCCGGTAAGGGGGTGCCTCGCAAGACGCCGTACGTGCGGAGGATCGGCAGGCTCTTCGCGGCCTGGCCGTCGGTGGCCGCTTCGAGCTTCCAGCCCGGGTAGATCTGATCGGCCAGTATCAGCACGCCCGGCTGCGAAAGCTCCACCTCGACATCCACGCGCAACGGATCGTAGTGCATCACGCGGCACGAGCCGCCTAGCGTTTTCGGGCCGTCGATCCACCCCCGGGGCGGCGGCTGCGGATTGCGCCAGAGGGTCACGTCTTCGACGTCCAGCGGCACTTGCCGCAAGCCGGTGAGTGGATACCCGCCGGGCCAGATCACGTAATCGGCAAACGCCGCCCGCTCTTCCGGCCAGAGGGCCGCGTAGTCGTCGGGCGTCATCGCGCCGATGACCTCCGTCAGCCCGATCTGCTCGGTGAGGTTGTACTTCGGCCAGAGCGAGTCGACGTCCCAGCGCATCGCCTCGGACGTCCGCCCGGGCGAATCGCTTTGGCTAAACGCCGGGGGCATCCAGATCTCGTGGCGATACGCTCGCAACGGCGGGGCATTCGCCGCCCGAGGCCCCGTGGCGGCCGCGTCGTCTGCCTCCATCGCGACGGCCAACTTCGACCGCTCTTCCCATTGGCTCTGCGGGGCACAGGGGACCATCCAACGGTTGGCCAGTCCCAGGTCGACGGCCGTAAGCACCAACAATACCACAGCGAGAGTCTGCTTCGTCGGCGCAAGACGGCCGTTTTTCTTCTCCGAAGGCGTTCGCGTGAGCCACCAAAACAGCCCGCAAAGAAGGGCCGTTTGCACAAACGCCCAAAGCACGTCGTTGGCGGCACCGGCCGTGTCGAGCGGGCCGAAGAGGGCGTCGGGGCGTGTGCCGCCGAGCCAACTGTGCCAGTAAGGCCCCGTGGCAATTGCGGCAATGGCAATCGCGCCACCGAGACTCAACACGGCGACGCACAGCAGCACGCGCCGCAAGCGAACCGCACGCCCGTCGAGCAGGCCGTCGAAGCCCCGGGCCGCCAGCAGACTCAGCCCCAACGCCGCCACCACCAGCAGCTTGGCCGGGTAGCGGAAGTAGGCGTAGCCGGGCAGCACCACGGTCATCAGCCAGTAGACGCCGCCGAACGGTCCGCCGACCGGGCCCCAGTGAGCCGGATCGCGGCCGGCGGCGATTTCGATTTCGTGGATCAGCAAGCCCGGGCCGTACCAGCCGAAGCTTGCCAACACAGTCAGAATCACGGTCCAGGAAAGCCAACGAACGCGTGCGGCGGTGTGGCGGCCGGAAAAAGGGGACAGGTACATTTTGTGCGAAGCACCCTTCGGGCCGTTCTGGCAAAATGTACCTGTCCCCTTTTTCCCCCACAGCCGCATCGTCGAAAGGGCCAACAGCAGCGGCAACACGCCCATGTAAAGCGAAGGCACCCATGTGCGACCTTCGGCGGGTATCGCGGAGAGCCAACGCCGGTGCGTGGGGAATTGACGCCCGGCAACGTTCGGCCAGAGATACTCGGCCACGCGCCACGGCCCGACGCTGAAATGGTAGGTGTGTTCCTGATGCGTATCGGCGTGCGACTTGGCACAGAGCAGATCGGCGAAGCTCTGCGACGACCGGCGGCCCGACTGCTTGGCAAACTCCATCGACGGCAGCACCTGGATCGCCGAGAGCACCAGCCCGGTCGCGGCAGCCAACGCCAACAACCTGAAGCGTGAGCGTCTTGCCCCCTCTCCCGCCGGGAGAGGGCTGGGGTGAGAGGGCGTTGTTGTAGACGCCGCCATCGACACATCGTTTGCGCCGCTGTGTCCGTTCGGCCCTTGATCCTTGTCTTTCTCATCAGGCGCGTCGTCGTTGCGGGGCGACGTTGGGCTGGATTGGGAAGATCTAAGCTGGCGCGCCCTCACCCTAACTCTCTCCCAAAGGGAGAGGGGACTGCTGTTGAACCACAGCCAAACGGCGTACAGCGCCGCCAGCACGCCGGCGTTGTAGGCCATCTGCGGATCGCCGCCGAGGACCATCAGCGCCAGCACCAGCCCGAACAGCACGGCCCACTTCCGGCTCCGCCCGAGCAACATCCGATCGGCCGCCAGCAAGGCCGCCGGCAGCCAGGCGGCGCCGACGAGGAAGACGACGTTGCAGTGTTGAAACAGCACGTTGCCCGAGAAGGCGTACGACACGGCACACACGCCGCCCGCAGCCGCCGAAGCCCCAAAACGCCGGGCGAGCCGATAGGCAGTCCCAGCGGCCAGCAGCACGTGGCCCATGATGTAGAGCTTGTACGCCCAGGCGAAGCCGATCGGCAGCGCAAAGACCAGCTTGCCCGGGTAGAACACCGCGGCCGTCGGATCGGCCGCCAGCGGCACCCCCAGATTCTCATACGGATTCCAAAGCGGCAGCCGTCCCTGCCCCCACTCGCCGGCAACGAACTTCAACAGCGGGTAGTAGTAGTGTCCCGCGTCGCGAAACACAAACACGCCCGAGCCGAACAGCGCATCGGCGAAGAGCCAGGCGAAGAGCCCGGCGATCGAGCCGAGGACGAAGAGACGTTGCCGGCGTGTCATGGTGCGTCGATTTCGATCTGGCCGAGTTCATCTTCCGCCAGTTCCGGGTCCAGCCGAAAGGCCTCGCGGCGGTCTTGCAGTGCCTTGTCGTAGTGCCCCAGTTGTTCGTAAATACGGCTTCGTTCCACGTAGATCTCGGCTCGCTGTGTCGCGAAGAAGGCGGCCTCGCTGAGGTCGGCCGCTGCGCGCTGCAAGTCACCCTGCTTAGCCACGGCCCGACCTCGCCAATAGTAGGCGTTCCACCGATGGTAAGCGCGTCCGTCCCATTTCTCTTTCTCGACAACATGGCCGAAATCGTCAACGGCCAGCGCGTATTGTCCCAGCCCGAAGAAGGCACGCCCCCGTGCCCGATAGGAATCCATCTCCTCCGGCGCAAGTTGCACGGCCTGCTGGCCGTCGGCCAATCCCTCGACGTATCTGCCCGCTTCGCAGTATGCCAGGCAGCGCTGTTGATACGCCTCCGAGTCGTTCGGGCTGCGTCGGATCGCCTCGGAGAATCGGTCGACGGCGGCCGCATAATCGCCGTTGGCCGCCGCCAGACAACCTCCGGTGAAGAAGCCGTCGGCGGTTCGGGCACGTGTCGCGGCGGCGTGTTTCGGGCGTGTCCGAGCCTTGCCGTGACGCGGTCGATCGTCGGCACTCTCGGGCGTCCCGCGGGCCGGCGGGCACGGACTCAAGACCTCCGGGTGCAGAGGATCGAGCCGCGTGTAGGTCGAATCGCCCGTACGGCCAAGGAACGCCATGCCACGGCGCAGCCGCGCCCGCACGTCCAGCTTCAGCGACTTTCGCCAACGCGGCTTGGCCTCTCCACGCACCCATGCGAACAGTGCCAACGCATAGCCGAACATCGGCGAGGAGAGATATCCCCCGCCAACGGTGTACCGGCGTCGACGAAGTCCGTAGAAGGAGGTCCTGCTGCGCACGGTCGAGTTTGCCGTCAGCACGCCCAACCCCAAGAACACGGTGAGCAGATCGGCCAGCAGTTCGTCTTCGTTGGAGGCCGGGACATTCTCGCGAGCATCCGGTAGACGCCGGCCGAGCAAGTAGTCGTACGCCAGTTCATGGACGAGCGTGGCCGTGACGATGACCGGGGCCGGCAGCGTTGATGCATCCAGCCACACGGTGGTCTTGTCCTCCTGGTCGGCATAGGACCCCAGCGCCCGAGATTCTTCGTGAACGACAGCCGCTCTTTCGGTGTAGAGTTCAAGCTCGTAGGGTGCCGGATCGACGTGCATGTAGCCACAAAGCCGCTTCAGGAGAAGCCGCGCCGCGTTACCGGTGCCGTCGTACGGGTCTGGAAAGAACGTGTCGTTCGGCAATACGACCGGCGCGTTCAGAATCCGCTCCCACCCGAACTCGTGCGTCAGCCAGGCCATTCGCCGTTCGATCCAGAGCTTCGTCGGCTCGTCGACGGGGCACTTTGGCCTGAACCATCCGGACATCGGCCCACCTGGGTCGGGGGAGACGCGGGGCTTGCGATTGATAGTTCCAGTCTACTCAAGACCGGGGGGGCTTGCCAGCGTGGGGAAATCCTGTCACGACGCTCCAGTAAGGACGCGTGTGCCACTGCTTCGCAGAAGCAGTGCTTTCTCCAAGGCACAGCGACGGCACTGCTTCTGCGAAGCAGTGGCACACCCGACTATTGGGATCCGGCGTCCGTCAACGAGCTACTCCGTCCGCCGTGCCACCCGCAACTGCGCCCGCGTCTTGGCCACTGCCGCGTCGCGAGTGGAGATGAGTTGCTCGGTGTTGGCCGGCTGGGTGCGGGCCGTTTCGAGTTGCTCGGCCAACACGGCCTCGTCGAGTTCCGACGCGGGGACCGCCCGTTGCGTCAAGAGCGTGACCACGTCGCCCATCACCTCGACGAATCCGCCCTCGATGTAGTAGCGGTCGGTGCCGGTGGGGCGGTTGATCCGCATCTCGCCGCTGCCGAGCCGGCCGATCATCGGCGTGTGGCCCGGGGCGATGCCGATCTCGCCGTCGAAGAGCGTCAACGCCACGAAATCGGCCGACTCGTCGTAGACGGTCGTTTCGGGCGTGACCACGGTGCATTGGAGTGCGGGCATGACGCGGTGGGAGTTAGGAGTCGGGGGTTAGGAGTTGGGAGTGAAGAGTTCCGGTTACTTGGCTTCGAGTTCCATTTTCTTGGCTTGCTCTTCGGCTTGCTCGATGGCACCGACGTACATGAAGGCTTGCTCGGGCAGGTGGTCCCACTTGCCGTCGGCGATCTCCTCGAAGCTGCGGATGGTGTCGTCGATCGGGGTGATTTCGCCGGGCTTGCCGGTGAAAACTTCGGCCACCAAAAACGGCTGCGAAAGGAACCGCTCCATACGCCGGGCACGATGCACGGTGAGCTTGTCCTCTTCGCTGAGTTCGTCGACGCCGAGGATGGCGATGATGTCTTGCAGCTCGCGATACCGCTGCAAGGTCATCTGCACCCGCCGGGCGATCGTGTAGTGGCGCTCCCCGACGTATTGCGGGTCGAGCACGCGGCTGGACGAGGCCAGCGGATCGACCGCCGGGTAGATGCCCTTCTCGGTAATTGACCGTTCCAAGTAGACAAACGCATCGAGCTGTCCGAAGGCCGTGGCCGGAGCGGGGTCGGTCGGGTCGTCGGCCGGCACGTAAACCGCCTGGACCGAGGTGATCGCCCCCTTGCTGGTCGAGGCGATCCGCTCCTGCAACTGGCCCATCTCGGTGCCCAAGGTCGGCTGATAGCCCACGGCCGACGGCATCCGCCCCAGCAAGGCTGACACTTCGGCACCTGCCTGGGAGAAGCGGAAGATGTTGTCGATAAACAGCAGCACGTCGGCCCCGGTGTTGTCGCGAAAATACTCGGCCATCGTCAACGCCGAGAGGGCCACCCGCAAACGCGCACCCGGCGGCTCGTTCATCTGGCCGAAGACCATGCAGGTCTGCTCCATCACGTTGCGGCCGGTGTCGCCGATCTTGGCTTCCTGCATTTCCAGCCAAAGGTCGTTGCCCTCGCGTGTCCGCTCGCCGACGCCGGCAAAGACGGAGTATCCGCCGTGGGCACTGGCGATTCGAGCGATCAACTCGGTGAGGATCACCGTCTTACCCAGCCCGGCACCCCCGAACAGTCCCGCCTTTCCGCCGCGGACGAACGGCGTCAGCAGGTCGATCACCTTGATGCCGGTCTCGAAGATTTCGGTCTTGGTCGAGAGGTCGGTCACCTCGGGCGAGTCGCGGTGGATTGGCCAACGGTCTTCGGCCTCGACCGGTCCGCGGCCGTCGACCGGGTCGCCGATGAGGTTGAAGACGCGTCCTAAGGTTGCCTTGCCCACGGGCACGGTCACCGGGACGCCGGTGTCGACGCAGTCCATGCCGCGGATCATGCCGTCGGTGCTCCCCAGGGCCACGCAGCGGACCCGGCCGCCGCCGAGGTGTTGCTGCACTTCGCCGGTGAGATCGAGCTTCACGCCCTTGTGCTCGCCGGCGATCTTCACGGCGTTGTAGATGGCCGGCAGCCGTTTTTCGGGAAACTCGGCGTCGAAGGTCGAGCCGATGATCTGGGTCACGCGGCCGACGTTGTTCGTGGCCGGTTCATTGGCGTTGGTTGCGGTTGTCGACATGGTTATCCGTCGTGTTGCTAAGTTGGCGTTACCCGTTTAAGGCCTCGGCACCGCTGAGCACTTCCAGCAGCTCGGCGGTGATCTGACCCTGTCGGGCACGGTTGTAGATCATCGTCAGGTGGCTGATCATCGAATCGGCGTTCTCGGTGGCGGCCTTCATGGCCATCATCCGGGCGATCTGCTCGCTGACGGCCGCATCGAGAAAGCACTTGAACAGCTTGACCTTGAAGCTGGTCGGCACGACCTCGTCGAGGATGCTCTCGGCCGAGGGGAGAAACTCGTACTCGGTGGCCGCGGCTGATTCCTCTTCGTGTTCTTCTTCGCCGGTAAGATCGGCCAGCGGCAGCAGCGTTTCGACCGTGGCGATCTGCTTGCTGAGGCTCTCGAACCGCGTGTAGACCACGTCGAGCCGGTCGAGTTCGCCCTGCTCAAAGGCCTCGAGATATCGCGAGGCCAGCACGTCGACCTCCTCGAAGGTCGGCTTGTCCTCGAAGTGGTTGAAGGTCTCGTCCGGCTGAACGCCGCGGAACCGGAAGGCCCCGATGCCGCGTTTGCCGGAGACCTCCAACCGCACCTGCGGGACCGACTCCTGCAGTTCCGCCAGCCGAGGCCAGGCCTGCCGCAAAACACTCGAGTTGTATCCGGCGCACATCCCCCGGTTGGCCGTCAACACCAGCAGGATCGCCCGCTTTGTCTCTTCCCGCGGCTGCAAGAGCGGATGGTCGACCTCCGAGCCGCTACGAGCGAGATGCCCGACCAGGGCCGTGATGCGGTTGGTATAGGCCGTGGCGTCGATTGCCCGATCCATGGCGCGCTTGAATTGCGCCGTGGAGATCAGTTCCATCGTCCGCGTGATCTTGCGGATGTTGCGGATCGACTTGCGGCGTTTATCGAGGGCTCGGGCTTTGGCCATGGGGGAGTTGGGAGTAGATAGTAGGCAGTATGCAGTGGACGGTAGGCAGTGTTCAGTGGATAGTGAGGAGTCTTATACCGTGGCCGTTTCCGGGGCGAGTTTGTCGGCGTATAGCTTCTGGAATTCTTCGAGGGCTGCGTCGAGTTCGGCGGCCGTCTCGTCGTCGAGGTCTTTGGTGTCGGTGATCTTCTGCCAGATCGACCTCTTCTCTTCGTTGATGAACTTCAAGAAGGCCTCTTCCCAGGCGGGCACCTCGGGCAGCGGGATCGCGTCGAGGTGGCCGCGGGTGCCGGCGTAGATGCTCAACACCTGATCGGTCACGTGTAGCGGCTTGTAAAGGCCCTGCTTCAACAGTTCGGTCATACGGTAACCGCGGTCGAGCCGCGACTGGGTGGCGGCGTCCAAGTCGGTTCCCAACTGGGCGAAGGCCTCCAACTCGCGAAATGCGGCCAGGTCGAGCCGCAGACCGCCGGCCACCTTCTTCATCGCCGGCACCTGGGCCGCCCCGCCCACTCGCGAGACCGAGATACCCACGTTCATCGCCGGACGCTGACCGGCGAAGAACAGGTCCGGCTGCAAGTAGATCTGGCCGTCGGTGATCGAGATCACGTTGGTGGGGATATAGGCGGAGACCTCGCCTTCGAGCGTTTCGACGATCGGCAGCGCGGTGAGCGATCCGCCGCCGAGTTCGTCGTTGAGCTTGCTGGCCCGTTCCAACAGCCGGCTGTGGCAATAGAAGACGTCGCCCGGATAGGCCTCGCGGCCCGGCGGACGCCGCATCAAGAGCGAAAGCTGGCGATAGGCCTGGGCCTGGCGGGAGAGGTCGTCGTAGATGATCAGTGCGTGTTCGCCCTTGAACATGAAGTACTCGGCCATGGCACAGCCGGCGTACGGGGCGATGTACTGCAAGGGGGCCGGGTCGCTGGCTCCGGCCACGATCACCGTGGTGTAGTCCATGGCCCCTTCGTTGCGCAAGGCCTCGATCAGCCCGGCCACGGTCGATTCCTTCTGGCCGATGGCGATGTAGAAGCACTTCACGCCGGTGTTCTTCTGATTGACGATCGTGTCGATGCAGATGGCCGTCTTGCCGGTCTTGCGGTCGCCGATGATCAACTCGCGCTGGCCGCGTCCGATGGGGGTCATCGCGTCGATGGCCTTGATGCCGGTCTGCAAGGGCTCTTTGACCGGCTGGCGTTCGGCCACGCCGGCGGCGATCACCTCGACCGGCCGCCGCTCGGAGGCGACAATCGGCCCGCCGCCGTCGAGCGGATTGCCCAACGGGTCGATCACGCGTCCCAGCACGCCTTCGCCCACCGGCACGCTCAACAGCCGCCCGGTGCTGCGGACTTCGTCGCCTTCGTTGATCTCGAGGAAGTCGCCGAGGATGATCACACCCACGGAGTTTTCTTCGAGGTTGAAGGCCAGTCCCATCGCTTCGCCGGGGAACTCGACCATCTCGCCGGCCATTACGCCGGAAAGGCCGTACACTCGAGCGATACCGTCACCCACTTCGATCACGCGACCGACTTCACGAACGTCGATCTGCGACTCGAATTGCTCAATTTCCTGCTGGATAACGGAAGCGATCTCGTCGGCTTTGAATTTCATGGACGCTCCTGTCAATCATCTGCTGACGCACGTTGTTGAGTTGGTTGGCGATCGAGCCGTCGTAGACCGTATCGCCGACGCGGATCACCACTCCGCCGATCAACTCCGGATCGACGACTTGCTCGACCAGCGGCTCGGCCCCCAGGGCGGCCTTCAGCCCCGCGGCGACCCCGCCGGCCAGCGCGTCGCCGACCGGTTCGGCCGTGGCCACTTGCACCCGTACGCGGCCCTGCATCTGGTCGTGCAGTTCCCCGAGGCGGTGGCGGATCACCCGCAAACAGTCGAGCCGGCCGTGCTGGGCAACGACCTTCAGGAAGTTCACCAGCGTGGCCGAAGCCCTGCCGCCGAGTACGCGGTCGATCACGCCGATCTTCTCCTCGGGCGAGACCAACGCGGAACTGAGCACGGTCTCGAGCCTGGGGTAGCCGTCGAGCACGTCGGCGATCAGCGAGTCGAACTCCTCGATCACCGCCGCGGTGGCGCCTGCCGTTTCGGCGGCGCCGAGCAATGCCTCGGCGTAAACGTCGGCGATATGCTCGACGCCCACGTCGGCATCGATCTGGGCCGCCGTGCGGCTGTCGTCGGCCTGGCTGTCCTTGGGCTCGGGCATCGTCTGCTGCCAACTCCTAAACGGGAAAGTCTCCAAAAAGGCGTGCTATCCGCCGTTGCCCGAGGGCTTCGTGGCGAAGTCACCCACGGTCCGCCGAATCAGTTTCGCATGGTCGTCCGGCTTCAATTCGGCCTGGACGATCTTGCCGGCCAGCTCAACCGCCAAATTGGCCGAATGCTCGGCCAACTCCTTCATCGCGCCGGCGGCCGCGGTGTCGATCTGCTCGAGCGCCCGCTGACGCTCCGAGTCGGCGTCTTCGCGGGCCTGGTCGATCATCTCGCGGCCGGTCTTCTCGGCGTCCTGCCGGGCCTGCGCGAGCATCTCGCGGACCTCGTCCTTCGAGTCGGCCAGCTTCTGCTCGTACTGGCCAAGCAACTCCTTCGCCTGGCGGTTCGACTCGTCGGCCTGTTGGATCTGGTCGGCGATGCCTTGCTCGCGCGTTTCCAGCCCCCGGGCGATCGGCCCCCAGGCGAACTTCCAGAGGACGGCCAACAGCACGAGAAACACGACGCCGGTCCAGAGGGCCAGGTCGCGCTTCGGGTCGAGCGGATTCATGTCCACCTCGCCCTCGCCGTGCGCGCCGTGTGCGGCGTCACCTTGCGCGGCATCGGCCGTCGTGGTGGTCGCCGACGCGGCGCCGCGGGAGACCATCGCGGTCAACATCAACACCACTGCGATAAGGACTCGGATCCCAGTCATAGTTGCGGCCTAGACGCTCGGGGACGGACGGACTAGCTAAACCATGCGACGACCAAGGCGAAAAACGTGACGCCTTCGAGCAACGCGGCTGCAATGATCATCGCCGTTTGGATGTTGGCGGCGACCTCGGGTTGACGGGCCATGCTCTCGACCGCACACGATCCGATCTTCGAGATGCCGTAGGCGGCGCCGAGAATGATCATGCCCGCACCAAACGCCCCGCCGAAGAGCGGATAACCGCTCGAATCGGACGTGCCGTCGTCTTCCTCTGTCGCCGGGGGCGGGTCGGCGGCTTGGGCGATGGCCGGCAGCACGGACAACGAGAGTCCCAGTAGTACAATGCTTAGAATCGAAAGCCTGGTCAGTTTGCTCACCTGATCTGTCTCCTTGCCAAAACGTGGATAGTGCTCGGCGGCATCGTGGCACCGAAGGTCAGTGCTGGTGGATTGCCATGCCGATGAACAATGCCGAAAGGAACGTGAAAATGTATGCTTGCAGAAAGGCGACGAACAACTCCAGCAAGCTCAGCGCCACCGTGCCGAGGATGCTGATCGGAGTCACGGCGTACCAGAGGATGCCCTGGTCGGCGGTCATCGTAATGAACCCCAAGAGTACCGCCAGCACCAAGTGGCCGGCGAACATGTTGATCAACAGACGCACGGAAAGTACGAAGTGCTTGATCAGCAGGCCCATCACCTCGATCACCAGCACCATCGGCTTGATCACCACCGCCATCACCAGCGGCAGTTCCATATGCGGTACCTGGCCGGTCCAATAGCCCATCAGGCCGTGCTTCTTCATGCCCGTGCCCACCACCGTGCAGAAGGTGATCCCGGCCATCGCCGCGGTCATCCCCCAAGCTCCGGTGGGCGAGCCGGCCCAGGGGACCATGCCCAGCAAGTTGCAGAAGAGGATGAAGAAGAAGATCGTCCAGATCAGCGGCAGGAAGCGGTCGGCCTCTTTGCCGCCGATGGCCGGACGGACCACGTCGTTGCGGATGAACAGCAGCATCGCCTCGAAGAGGTTCCAGAGCTTGCCCTGCGGCGGCTTACCCCGGGAGACCCGCCACGCCAGCGGCACGAAGATCACGATCATCAGCACCGCCGCCACCACCTCGAGCACCATGTACTTGGTCAACTCCATCCCCTGCACCCAGGCAGGAGGATCCTCCACCCCCATCCACCCGGCGATCTCTACCGGCTGCGGAATGTGCAGATGGTATCCTTCCGCCGTCCCGTTGGGGAGGTGGAAACCGTGGGCGTCTTTGACGTGCCCGGCGAGTTGTGATTGGTCGACAGCCACGGTTTAGGATGTATCCTCAGCAGCGTCGGGGAGACGACCCGGAGTCGCAGCCGAAGGCAGCGACAGCACTGTCTCTATCCCCAGGGTGACCAGATAAAACCCTACAAGATAATACAAAGCCCCCGACCTTACCAGCCCCCCAAATAAGAACTTCGCCATGACGGCAAACGCCAGCGGTATTCCCATCCGCGGCGCCATGCCGATCAACATGCCGTGCAGCGGCTTTTCGCGCCGCTGGCATATCGACGCCGCGATCAGCGCGAGCACCGCGCCGACCAGGCACACCGCGGCCGGAACGGCAGCCGCTACGACCGCCTTGCCGCCGCCGATGGGCCCGGCGATCGAGGCCACCACACCCAGCGCAGCGAGGACCACTCCGGTAAGCAGGCCGATGCGCGCTGCCAAGCCCGCGCCCCGCAGTTTGACCATCCACTTTGCCACGCTGTGCCCTATTGCTTGGTGGGGCCCTCTTGCGTCGCGTCCCCACCCTCCGGCGGACGCTGCTTCTGAGCCGCGCTGCCCTTTTTCTTTCCCGCGCTGCTTGTGGGGGGCGAACTCGTCAATCGAATCAGGTGCCAAAACCCGATCGCCGGCCCCAAGGCGGCGCCGACCATGGTCAGCCACGGCCTCGTTCCCCACGTTGCATCGAGCCAATACCCGCCCAGTGCCGGCACGACCATTTCCAACGAGATCGTGGTGATCCGCGAGGCCCACTCCATGGCCAAGACCAACGCGGGGCGATCGTCGGACGGTTCATTCACCACGGGAGGCTTGCCGATCGTTCGGGCAGGCTGGCGTTCCGACAGGCTGGCATTCCGACAGGCTGGCATTCGAGCAAGCTGGGAAAGCCGGTAAAGTTAGCTTTCCCATAGTGTTTTGTCAAGCAGCCAGGCACGACAGTTGGCGCGGGTGCGGCTTGTCGGAGTGTTGTCAGGGAAGTCAGGAAAAAATGCTGGAAATATCCCGCAAACCGCCGGTTCATCGCCCTCCCTCTTTAGGGGTGATTTCCCTAAGTTCGGCACCGTTTCTTTCGGGAGCATGATATCGTAAGTTGTTGGTGAAAAAGAAGATACGAAACGACTTGCGATCAATTCGCGATTATCCCCAAGATCGGATCATTGCGGAAAATCCGACCGCCGGCTATAATCGTACGTATTGGCGTTTTCCGTCTCGCCCGACGTTAACCCCCGGGTACCTGCCAGTGACGGTCGACGCTAGGTGAACGAGTTGAGTCTCCAACAAGAGGTTCCGGTTATTGAGGTTCGATCCCTACCCACCATTGGTCGATCCTTGCCGGATGTGAAGACGTTATTCGCCGGACGAAATTCCGTTCGGCCCTTGTTGGAACGTCGTTCGCGGTTTTTATCGCACGAAACCATTACGGCTACGGACTGCCGGAATAGACTGGGCGCTACGGATTTCGAGTCAGGGACGGCGCGAATCCACCGACCGAAAGGTCGCGGCCCGTCGTCCTCGCGACGATCGGCGGCGACTACCCGGAGGTAAGTCCCATGATTACTGCGGCAAAACTCAAAACGCGCACGGTCAAAGATTTGGCCGCGATGGCCAAGAGGAAGCGCATCCTCGGTTGGCACTCGATGCGTAAAGACGACCTTGTCCGGGCGTTGTTGAAGCACGCCAAGGCCGCCGCACGTTCCAAGTCGGCCCAGCAAAACGGCCGCAGCAAGTCGAGGGCGAAGAAGGCCTCCACCACGCAATCCAACGGCGCGAAACGGGCGAAGACGGCGAAACCTGTCGCGAAACCGGCGGCAAAGAAACCCACACCGAAGAAGCCCACCAGCCCCTACGCCCGCCGTAAGCTGAACGCGTTGAAGAAGAAGCTCACCGTATCGAAAGACCTCGCCCTGAACACGGCCGCCGAGAACGGCAGTGCCAAGGACCGCCTGGTCGCCATGGTGCGGGATCCGTACTGGCTGCATGCCCATTGGGAGCTTTCCCGGCGGAGCGTCGATCGGGCGAAGGTCGCCCTGGGCCAACACTGGCACGAGGCCCGGCCCGTGCTGCGGTTGAACAAGGTCGCACGAAACGGCACCACGAACTCCGCCCGGCGCGTGATCCGCGACATCGTGATCCACGGCGGCGTGAACAACTGGTACGTCGACGTGCAGGATCCGCCCGGCAGCTACCTGCTGGAGATCGGCTACTTGGCCGGTAAGAACAATTTCTTCTGCCTCGCCCGCAGCAACGTGGTGACCACGCCGCGGCCGGGGTCCAGCGAGTCGTTCGACAAGAACTGGTCGGAAGAGGCCAGGGATTTCGATCGGGTTTACGCGATGAGCGGCGGCCATCTGGATCAAGAGCCGAATCGCGAGTTGAAAGAACTCCTCGAAGAGCGGCTTCGGCGGCCCATGGGCGACCCGTCGCCGACCCGATTCGGCCGCGGCGCGGCCAAGCGGTCCGACGACATCGACGATTTCAACTTCGAGGTGGAGACCGAACTGATCGTCCACGGCGTTACCGAGCCGGACGCCCACGTCACGCTCCGCGGCGAACCGGTCCATCTCCGCAGCGACGGCACGTTCGCCGTCCGCTTTACGCTGCCCGACCGCCGCCACGTATTGCCGGTGGTGGCCAGCAGCGGCGACGGCGTCGAGCAACATACCATCGTGCTGGCCGTCGACCGCAACACCAAAGTGATGGAACCGGTGATCCGCCATCCGGGCGAGTGACGCTTTACGGAAGAGCGTGTGCGGCTGCTTCACAGCAGTGATGGCCTGGGTCTTCTCCGTCGAAGCACCTGCTTCTCAGAAGCCGTGGCACACTCGATGGGCCGCCCCTTCCGTCCGGCCACTGCCTACGGTAATCTCAAGGTATCGGGCATCGGCTCGCGAGGTCCCCCGAACGATCACTAGCCCACCTCACATTGGCCGACGTGCCGTCGGCCGCTAAACGACGTACCGATTCCCACCCCCAACTCCCCACTCCTGACTCCCAGCTTCCCACCGTGTCTCTCTTCCGCAATCCCGACCTACTCCCCGATGAATTCACCGGCGGCGCCGTGTCGATCGGCAATTTCGACGGCGTACACCGCGGCCACGTGCGGATTGTCGAGCGGCTACTGGCGATGGCACGTCGCGTGGGCGGCCCGGCGGTGGTGTTTACGTTCGATCCCCACCCGGCCCGGCTGCTGCATCCCGAGGCCGCCCCGGCGCGGATCTGCGGCACCCGGCGCAAGGCCGAACTGCTGGGGGAATTGGGCGTCGACGCGGTGTGGGCCTACCCCACCGATCGGGCCTTGTTGAATCTCGACGCCCGAGAGTTCTTCGAGCAGATCGTATGCCGCAAGCTGCGGGCCAACGCGATCGTCGAGGGCCCCAATTTCTTCTTCGGCCGGGGCCGTTGCGGCACGATCGAAGTGCTGGGCCGCTACTGCAATGAATTCGACCTGAGGCTGGAGGTGGTCGACCCGATTCGTTCGGCCGCCGCCACGGTCTCGAGTTCCCGCATTCGCGCGGCGATTGACGCCGGCGATCTGGATGAGGCCCGGCGGCTGCTCGGCCGGCCCTATCGCATCGGCGGCTCGGTCATCGCCGGCGAGCACCGGGGGACGGCCTTGGGATACCCCACCGCCAACATTGACGGCATCGACACCCTCGTGCCGGGCGACGGCATCTACGCCGGGGTCGCGCGGGTCGACGGCGCGGCCTGGCCCGCGGCGGTGAGCGTGGGGCCGAATCCCACCTTCGGCCAGAACGCCCGCAAGATCGAAGCCTACCTGATCGGCTACCAGGGGGCCCTCTACGACCACCAGATCGACCTTGACTTCCTCGCCCGGCTGCGGGAGATTAGGAAGTTCGATTCGGCCGAGGCGTTGGTGTCGCAAATGGATCGGGACGTGGCCGACACCCGCCGGATTGTCGAGCGCGACGCGGCACCGTAACTACACAGATTGAAAAAGGCGGAGTGGAAAATGGGGACTGGCTCCGAGCCGTCGCAGGTGCCGAACCTGCTGGGAAACGCCGTTGGCTCGGTGCCTGTCCCCGTTTTCCACGGGCCCCCGGTGTCGCCGCCCAAAAAAGGGGACAGGCACCGTCGGCAACACGATTCAGTGTTGCGCTACCTCTGGTCGACGGAGCCAGTCCCCGTTTTCGGGCTCCCGCGTTCACAATTCAAGTAAGTGCCAAACCCTAACTCCAAAGCTCCCATGCCTGACTGGTCACGCTTCGTCGAGATCGTTCGCACGCACCAGCGATTTGTGCTTACCACCCACGTGCGGCCCGACGGCGACGCGCTGGGGAGCCAACTGGCCATGGCGGGAATTCTCCGCAGCCTCGGCAAGGAGGTCCTGCCGGCCAACGCCTTTGCCGTGCCGCCGAACCTGGCCTTCCTCGATCCCGGGCAGACGTTGAAGGAATTGGGCAACGACGTCACGGCCGAGGAACTCGAATCGTACGAGGTGCTGATGATCCTCGACACCTCGGCCTTCGCCCAACTCGGGGCGATGGGCGACGTGATCCGGTCGACGAAGATGTTGAAGACGGTGTTGGACCACCACGTCAGCGAGGACGACCTGGGGGCCGAGATGTTCAAGGACGTCACGGCCGAAGCCACCGGACGGCTGGTGGCCGACGCGGCCGACCAACTTGGCGTGGAACTTACGCCCCAGATCGCCTCCGCCGCGATGACCGCCGTGGCCACCGACACCGGCTGGTTCCGCTTTTCCTCGACGACCGCCGCCACCCACCGGCTGGCCGCCAAGCTGATCGACGCGGGCGCGAAGGGCGATCAACTCTATCAGCAACTACACGAGAACGACACGCTGGCCCGGCTGCTGCTGATCGGCCGGACGATGGCCCGAGTGCAGACCGAGATGGACGGCCGGCTGATCCACACGGTCATCGAACGGGCCGACTTCGACGCCGTCGGCGCGCACCCGGCCGACAGCGAAGACATGATCAACATGACGCTTTCGGTGGGTGGGACCGAAGCTGCCGTGATCCTGGTCGAGCAAGCGACCGGCGGGTTCAAGATCAGCTTTCGTAGCCGCTGCGAGTTGGACTGTGCCGCCGTGGCCCAGCAGTTCGGCGGCGGCGGACACAAGAAGGCCGCCGGGGCGTTCCTCGACGAGCCGCTGGCTTCGGCCCAAGCGAAGGTTCTTGACGCCGTTCGCCGGGCCATGTCATAATGCCACGTTTATAGTAGGCGTCTCGCTCCGCGAGACGTCATGACATCTTGCGGAGCAAGATGACTACTATCGTGACTACAATGCCGTCGAGAACACCTTGCGGATTCCCGACCGAGTCCTGCAACGAAACATAGGTCTGCTATGGAAGCCAAGCCCGAATCGTCTTGCTGTTGTTGCGGCTCCGGAGGCGCTCCGGCGGCCAACCGCCGCGGGTTCATCGCCGGCATGATCGCCGCGATATCGTTGGCCGTGCCGACGATCGTTGGCCTGCTGGCGGCGCTGAATCCCTTGCGCCAGAAGGGCGGTGCCGGCGTTTCGGTGCGTTTGACGTCGCTGGACGTGTTGCCTGAAGACGGAACGCCGCAGAAGTTTCCCGTGATTGCCGATCGGGTCGACGCCTGGAACCGGTTGCGGAATCAGCCGATCGGGGGCGTGTTCTTGCGGCGCGTCGGCCCGGAAGAGGTCGAGGCGGTCAACGTGCTCTGCCCCCATGCGGGCTGCACGATCCAATACGCCGACACACCGGAAGGCGGCAAGTACTTCTGCCCGTGCCACACGGCCAGCTTCGGGCTCGACCGGCAGCCGCTGGACGATCCTTCGCCCAGCCCCCGTCCGCTCGACGCACTGGACGCGAAGGTCGAAGACGGCGAGGTCTGGGTGGAGTTCGTCAACTACAAGACCGGCACCGCCAACAAGGAGCCCTTGGCATGAAATCGTTGCTCGCCTGGATCGACGAACGGACGGGGCTCATGCCGGCCGTCTGCAAGTGGCTCGACCCACCGGCGGCCCGCCGAGGCTGCTGCTATAGCCGCGTCTGGCCGGCCACGATCGGCTTTTCGCTGGCCGTGCAGTTGGTCACCGGGTTCTTCCTCTGGATGTACTACAGCCCCAGCACGCGCTCGGCCTGGGAGAGCGTCTACTTCCTGCAATACGAAGTCACCGGCGGCTGGCTGTTGCGGGCGGTGCACCACTACTCGGCCCAAGTGATGCTGGTGTTGATCGGGCTCTACATGCTGCAGATGATCCTCGCGGCCTCGTATCGCAAGCCGCGCGAGTTGGTCTTCTGGACCGTGGTGCTGATGGGCCTGTTCTGTCTCGGCTCGCTGCTGACCGGCGATCTGTTGGCGTGGGACCAGAATAGCTGCGCCAGCACGCAGGTTCGCGTGAGCTTCCTCAACCTGTTGCCGGTGGTCGGCGGCAGCCTCTACAAACTGGCGGCCGGCGGCCCGGCCTTCGGGCATCTCACGCTGACGCGCTTCTTCACCCTGCACGTGGGGCTGCTTTCGGCCGGATTGGTCGTCTTGTGGCTGTTGCACGCGGTGCTGCAACGTCGGGCCGCCACCGTGGAAGCTGAAGCGGATGCTGCGGAGGCCGAGGCCGACAACAATACCGATGCCGATGCCGACGCGGCAAAGAAGTCCGGCGGATGCTGGTCGTCGCAGGCGTTGTGCAACGCCGTGGCCTGCGCGATCGTGCTGGCGGTGGTGCTGCTGCTTTCGGTGCGTCACGGCACCAGCGGCGACGGGCGCGGGGTGACGTTGGGCTCGCCGGCCGACTTGAACCCGGCCAACTTCTATTCGGCCGCACGGCCGGAATGGGCCTTTCTGGGGCTCTACCAGTTCTCGAATATGTTCCCCGGCGGTCTGAAGATTGTGCCGATCTTCATCGTGCCGGGATTGCTGGTTTGCACTGTGTTGGCCATGCCGTGGATCGGCCGCGGCCGGATGGGGCCACTGTTCAACATCGGCCTGACGGTTGTGTTGCTCGTAGGGCTGACGATCCTGTCGTTTGCCTGTGTGGCCCACGACCGCGACAACGAAGACCATCAGCAGGCGTTGGCCGACGGCGAACGGGAGGCCCAGCGCGTGGTCGAACTCGCCCGCGGCCAGGGCATCCCGGCCACCGGGGCGTTGACGCTCCTGCAGAACGACCCTAAGACGCGCGGTCCGAAGCTCGGCAAGCAGGTCTGTGCGAGTTGCCACACCTACGGCGCGATCGAGAGCGACGTGCCGGAAACCGGGGCGTTGATCCCGGACAACCCGTCGGCACCGGAACTCTACGGCTTCGCCTCGCGGAAGTGGGTCCGTGGGCTGATGGATCCCGAGCAGATCGGCGGTCCTCTGTACTTCGGCAATACGCGCTTCGCCACCGGGGCGATGGTGCGTTACGTAGAGAGCCGCTTCGCCAAGCTCGAGGAGGCCGACCGTGAAGCGATCATCGCGGCCCTTTCGGCCGAGGCTGGCATGCAGTTTGAGTGCGACGGCGAACCGGCTGCGGAAGATATCGTCGCCAAGGGGCGCGAGTTGATCGCCAGCGAAGAGTGTGCCCGATGCCACGTGTTCCACGACGCCGGCCAGGGCGGTTCGGCTCCCGTTCTGACAGGCTACGGCTCGCGCGAGTGGCTGATCGGCGTCATTGCCGATCCGACGCACGGCGCCCTTTACGGCGGGCGCAACGATCGCATGCCGACCTACGTGGCCCAGTTCGATAAGCCGGCCGAGAATCTGCTCTCGGCAGCCGACGTGGAGCTCGTGGCCGATTGGCTGCAGGAGGATTGGTATCGCACGCCGTCGGAAGGAGAGGAAGAAGGCGAAGAGGCGGACGAGAGCCAACCCGCGCGACGCCCGGTAATCCTCACGCTCAACGACTGGCAGACCCGCCGCGACGACGTGCCGCCGATGCCGGAAGAGACGGGTCCACACGCCGAGGCCCGCACGCTCTATCGGCAGGAACTCTGCTCGCTTTGCCACGCTTACACGGTCACGGACGGCTCGATCCCGGCCGTCAGTTCGGCCGCTCCCGACCTGGGCGGTTTCGCCAGCCGCGAGTGGGTCGCGGGTATGCTCGACGCCGAGCAGATCAAGGGCCCGAAGTACTACGGCAATACGGCCTTTAGCAACGGCAAGATGGTCAAGTGGCTCGTCAAGGACTTCCCCGAGTTGGCCGAAGACCTCGAGGAAGACGCCGCCAGGGAGTTGGAGGTGATGGGCATCGCCCTATCGGCCGAAGCCAAGCTGCCGTCGCAGAAGGAACTCGACGAACGGGACGCCGAGCGGATCGAGGAAGGCCGCGAGAAGATCGGCATCTACTGTGGCGACTGCCACAAGTTCCACGGCGAAGGCTCCGGCAGCCCCGACCTGACCGGCTACGGATCGCGCGAGTGGCTGATCGAGTTCATCACCGACCCCAAGCGGTTCTACGGCAAGGACAACGACGGCATGCCCTCCTATCGGGGGTCGCCGGAGCATCCCGGGCGAAACCTGTTGACGCCAGAACAGATCGCCAAGCTGGCCGACTTTCTCCGCGGCGAGACGCCCGGCGAAGAGTAGCCGCTCCTCGCCTTCGAGTGCTTGCCCGTAGCCGAACTCGCCAGAGTTTGGCCACTTGCCGGGGAGGCGAACTCGTCAGAGTTTGGCCGCCACGTGGATTTCTCCAAAGTCTGGCGACTTCGGCTACTCTCCATACGCGGCCAACAGCACGTCGACGCCGTCGGCCACCGGGTCGCGCTCCTGCGGCTCTGCGCCATCTGCCGGATCGACCTGGGCCAGCCACGCCAGATTGGCCGGCGCGGCGCCTTGGACGTCGGAGAGATCGATCAACTGCAATGCCGTGAGGAAGTTGGTCTGGTTGTTCCGCGCCAAGAGCACGTCGGTCGAGTTCACCCGGCCGTCGCGGTTGTAGTCGTAGGAGAAATCGATCGCGGCCGGATTGAGGAAATTGCGGGGATTGTTGCGTGCCAGCAGCAGGTCGGTGGTGGTGACCTGGGCATTGCCGGCCGAATTGCCGGCTTCGGCCACGGCGTTGCCGAAGTAGAAGACGTTGTCGCCGGACATGCCCAGCCCGGCGCCGACGACCGTCACCTCCAGCCACGTCTTCTTGACGGCGTAATCCGCCCAAGTCAGCGTGATCCGGGCCGAGCCGTCGACGCCGTCGCCCTCGCGGAGCGTCACGCTTAGCGGCGCGGGCGCGTCGGCCCAACCGCTGGGATCGTTGTTGTTGCCGATGCGGAAGCGGAAGTCGTCCGCGTCGGGCACGGTTCCCGCGGGCAGGCCGGCGATGTCGACCATCACGCCGTTGATGCCCAGGCTGAAGCTGGTGTAGTTCTCGCCGGTGGCCACGTTGCCGGCCAATAGCGGCGACTTGTCGATGGCGATGGCTGCGTCGTCGGCCGCGTTGGCCCCGGCGTTGTTGCCGTCGAAGCTCGAGCGGTTGTAGAAGACGTGCCGGCCGACGACCGCGGCGGAGGGTACGACCAAGGCGGAGGCGTCGCCGGGCGAGGGCACGGCGGCCTGCCAACTGGCGACGTAGGTGCCGCCGGTGTCGACGGCCGTCCGGTGCAGCGAATCGCCCAATCCGTCGGCCGAAAGCGGCCAGTCGCCGTCGGGCCGGTAGTCGATCTGATCGACCAGCAGCCAGGGGAGGATCTGCGGAACGTCTTGTGTCGGCTGGTCGGGCTGCATCAGCCGGAGACTCTCGCCGGCGTTGTCCAGCGACCCGTCGTACGGACCGAAGATCT
Source organism: uncultured Planctomycetaceae bacterium (assembly GCA_964472545.1). Classification (GTDB taxonomy): domain Bacteria; phylum Planctomycetota; class Planctomycetia; order Pirellulales; family Thermoguttaceae; genus CAYYNP01. The sequence goes on from CAYYNP010000004.1 coordinate 32,233, forward strand.
GTACGTTGGCCGCCACGCCGTAGCGGCTGCGGAAGGTTGCCGGGTCGATCGGCACCACCAACGCCACGCCGCCGGTGGGAATCTCGGCGCCTGCGGGGAAGTAATAGCCCAGCCCGGCGATCCGCCAGGTGTTCGCGGGATTGGCCGGATCGAAGAGCTGCACGGTCTGGCCGCCGACGTTGACCAATTCGACGAACTCGTCGAGCACGCCGCCCTCGTCGACCGGATGGTACATCATCTCGCTGATCATCACCGGCCCGATCCGCGCGGCGGAGTTGGGGCCGTCGAGCGTGTTGTCGAGCATCGGATAGACGTCGCCGGTGGCGTTGGGCCAGCGGCCGAAAGTCTCGCCGTTGGCCGTGGCGGGGAACTCGATGTGATCGGCGAACCGCGTCAGGTTGCCGGCGGCGTCGGCCTCCATCAGCCAGACGTCGTCGCCTTCGGCGCCGTTTAGGGCGAAGTCGTTCGCGCCGGTGCCGCCGAACTCGATTGCCTGGTCGACCTGCCAGACGTTGTTGCCGTCGTAGTGCCCTTCGTAGAAGGTGACGTATCCACCGGCGGGGATGACCGTGTCGTCGGGGACGCGGAACATCTTGTAGTTGCCGTTCTGATCGCTGGCTTCCCAGCCCCACTTGTCGCTGAGATACCATCCGCCGACGGGGATCGCCGCTCCGCTGGTGTTGTGCAGTTCGATCGCGTCGACTTGCGGGAAGTCGGTGTGGGTAAGCACTTCGTTGATCACCACGCCGGTTGCGGCCATCGGGCCATCGCCGGGCGTGCCGCCGAAGGCGATGCTCGAACGCCACGACGTGCTCTGCCCATAATCGGCCGGCAACGTGGCGAGCGGATCGATCAACTCCAACGCGGCCCCCTTGCCGTCGGCCCGGCCGGGCCAGTCGCCCCCGTCGTCGTAGCGGAGGTCGTGGATCGGCTGGCCGAGGCGGTCGGCCAATACGAGCCGCTCGCCGCCGTCATCGAGCGTGCCGGTGAAGGTGCCGGCGACGTCGACTTCGGTGCCGTATCGGGCCTGAAAAGCGTCCACGTCGGCAACGACCACTGCGTACGCGCCCGGGGCCAGCGAGTAGCCGCCGTCGCCGAAAGTGAAGTCGATCCCGTTGGTGAACTGCACGTCGGTCAGATCCACGACCCGATCGGCGGTCGTGTTGAACAACTCGACGAACTCGAAGTACTGCGACTCATCGATCAGGTCATCCGGATCGGGCGGCATCAGGGCCAACTCGGCGGCGGTGATCGGATCGTAGGGATGGTAGTTGACCTCGCTAATCGCCAGGTTGTCGGCGGTCGGCGGATCACCCACGTAGAACTGGGCCTCGGCCAGCGGCGACCACTCTCCGCCGGAGAGGGCCCGGGCGGAGACCAACGTCGGTTCGTCGAGCGTGATCGCGCCGCCGCCGGCGGTCGGCACGGACGCCTCGAGCCGCAGCCCGAGGACCACGTCGCTGCTGCCGGCGCTCGCTTGATGGACCTCGACGGCCAGCACGTTGTCGCCCTGCCGCAAGGCATCGGTGGGCAGATCGAAGGGGCCTTCCCAATCGGCATCGTCGACGAAGTCGTTGGCGAACTCGCCGTGGGAGACCGGATCGCCCGAGGTGCCGTCCATCCGCACGCGCCGCACCTCTTGGCCGTTGAGATAGACCACGAAGCCGTCGTCGATGACCGTGTTCAGTTTCAGTGAGACGTCTTGCAGGTCGCCATCGTAGGTGAAGTGCGTGCGGAAGTAGTAGGTCGTCTCGCCGAGCGTCAGCGGCGTGTTCTTCGGTTCCGGCAGGGCGTCATTCTCGACGTAGAGCAGTCCCTTGCCGGTGGGCCACGCGGCGTCGTTGTACGCGGCGTCGGTCCAAGTATCCGGCAGGTCCGTTCCCGACTGTTCGTACGACCAGCGGTCTTCGACATCGATCAATTCGACCGTGCTCGAGCCGCTGCCGTAGACCTGTGCGCCGGGTACCACGGTGCCGCCGATGGCCCGCGGGTCGCTGCCGTCGAGCGTGTAGTAAATCGTACCGGCGGGGGCCGTCAGTGTGACGTCGAAACCGGCGTCGACCTGACCGCCGTGTTGATTGTAAGCCGGCGGCGCCGTGTCGGGATACCAGCCGTAGGGTTTGACCTGGTTGATCACCGTCTGCGTGCGGTTATTGATCCAGGTGCGCACTTCGTTGACGTCTTGAGCCCAATCGTCGTAGTCCTTCGGCGGATGGGTCTTGCGATCGCCCCAACGGGCCGATTCGGCCACGATTGCCGTATCGATCTGTTCGGCCCGATAGTTGATCGCCGCCAGCGCGTTCTGGTAGGTCAACACGCCGTCGTTGAAGAAGTGCTTGTAGAGCCGGTCGGCAAACCGCAACGCGTATTCTTCGTTAGCCTCGGCGAGTTGTTCGTGGAGCCAATGGGCGTTGAAGTAGCGGAACTCGCGTCGCCGGGAGTCACCGCTCAATAGCGGCGTGACCATGTTGTGCTCGCCGGTGCCCAGCGAATGTTCCGAGTCGTGCTCGAAGAACTTCCAGCCGTCGGGATCCTCGCGGTTGTAAATGGCGTAGTAGTTGTTCGGCCGTGGCGTGGTGTAGCGGGAGCCCGGCCCGTCGCGGTCGCCCGTGTAATAGGTGATCACCATGTAGTCGATCAGATTGTCGACGTCCAGCAACGGTTCGTAGGCCGGATTTCGCGTGCCGTCGGGGTTCATGCCCTGTGCTCGGAAGTAGTCGTCGTTGTCGTTGTAGCCGGCGAGCGTCGCCTGCCACAGCCGATAGTAGGCCGACGTGTTGCCGTCGGTGGCGCCGATCTCGCGGCTGTCGTTCTGCTTGATGACGTCGTAGTCTTCCGAGTCGCCGCCCATGTACGACGCGGCAAAACGGGCCTCGGCCCGCTCCTGCGTCTGGAAGACCCCCCAGTACTGCCCGTTGAGGTAGAGGTGATAGTAGCGGCTGCGGGTATAAGGTTGCCCCATGGCCCCTTGGACGTCGCGGGAGAAGACCTCGCGGACCATGGTGTTGTTGTTCGGCCCGCCGAAGGCCCAGGAGTAGTTCTGCGAGGTCCGCAGGTCGACCTTGTCGAACCGGTCGACGCCCTCCTCGCCGAACAGCGGATAGCGGAGTTTGTCGTCGCCGTATTCGGAGCGGAAGAAGAAGCGGAAGGCGTGCTTGGGATTGCTGTCGCTGCGGCTGTAACCGCCGCGGATGCGCAATCCCATCTCCACCTGGAACCCTTCGTCGGCTCCGTCGGGGAAGCCCGGCCCGGAGGCGCCCGGCGGGTACATCAGTTCCAACGACGACGGCCGTTCCCAGTTGATTCCGTCGTTTCTGGCGTTGACGAAGATCCCGCTGGACGAACTGAACAGATTGTCCAAACCGGTCACCACCGACATCGTGGGGATCGCCGTCAGGGCGTCTTCCATCATCCGGCCCCATTGGGCGTTGTTGACGATGTCCGGGTCCATGCCGTAGTTGATGATCTGGCCGTTGACCGAGCCGCTGGGCCAGCCGGGGCCGGGTGCCCCTCCGCCCGGCGACTGCCCGACCACGTCGGCCAGGAAGATGTACGTCTGGGTGTCGACGTCGGTCGGTTCGAAGTCTTCCTTGAACGCCCGGGCGCGGATCGTGGTGGTGGCGTCGACGGTGATCGGCCCCGCGTAGGGGGTGCCGTTTTGTTCGGTCGGTTCGCTGCCGTTGGTGGTGTAGTAGATCACCGCCCCGGACGTTTCGGTGGTGATCGTCAGTTGAAACGGCTGGGTGTAGAATCCGCGGTCGACGCTGAACTTCGTGTCCGCGACAAACGCGATCGCCCCGCCGACGTTGGAACGGCCGGGCGTGGGGTTGACGAAGAAGCGCTTGCTGTTTTGCAGCATGTCGGGCAGCACGAGGAAATTGGCGTCGTTGGGGCTGACGTTCAACCCTTGGATGGCCAACACGTTTCGCCCCGGGCGCAGCGCGCCTAGGTAGTCGCTGACGTCGATTTCCTCGTACGCCAGCGACTGGTTTACGCTCCGCGGCGCCGTGGCGGCCGAGTTCCAGGCGAGCACGTCCGGCGCGTTGCGGCTGGCGATCGGTGTCCCGTTGAGATAGGCCACGAAGCCGTCGTTGTACCTCATCCGCAACTGCATCGCGTCGAGCAGGCCGGGCTCGTCGACCTCGAAGGGCACGCGGGACCAGAGCGAGGCGTTGACGCCGTACATGTCGGCCTCGACGTCGATTTCCACGGCCGTCTGAAGCCCGGTGGCCGCCGCGTCGAAGCCTATGCCGGTGGCCACGTCGGTGGTCATCGGCACGGTCAGCCCTGCGTTGGAGGAGCCCCGCGAGTGCGGCCCGACCAGCGCCCAGTCGCTCGCCGTGTCGTGATCCGAACTGCCCACGCGCTGTATCGAGGTCGTGGGGCCGCCGCCCGCCGTGGCTTGTTCGCCGACCCAGAAGTCGCCGGCCGTGATCTGGTGGCCGTTGATGTTGACGTCGAGCCCCTCGAGGTACTCCGGCGGCCAGCCCCAGACGACGAAATCGGCCACGTTGCCCGTATCGTCGACGATCATCGCCCAGCCGGTTCCCACGGTTCGCCAGAGGATCTCTTCGCCCCAGAAATGCTCGATGTCGTCGCTGTCGTCGCTGCGATAGAGGACCTGTTCGCCGGTCATCGTGTCGGGCAGATGCCACAACGAGTGGATCTGGTTGATCTTGTTGGACATCGACGCATTGACCGCAACCACCCAACCCGACGTGTCGACCGTAGTGCCCGAGACGTTCTGAATCTCGAGATAGTCGGGGTCTTCCGTGCCGACTTCGGTGAGCAACACCCGGGAGGCCTGGGCAAAGCCGTTCCAGCCGGTGTCGTTATACTCCGGCAGCGTCCAGCCGGTTCCCAGCGCCGCGTCTTGGGCCGTGGGCACCTTGTATTTCAGTTGGGCTTCTTCCGGCACCAGGAACGTCGAAACGTCGTCGGTCATGCCGTAGGAAACGTCGGCCCGCTGCGGCGGGAACGAGGGCGCGTATTCATGCGAGACGGTCAGGCCGTCGGGCCGCACCAGCGCCAAATACTCGCCGTCGCCGGTGAGACGGAAGTTCGTGTGCAACTCCGAACCGGCCACGGCGCGGTCTTTGCCCGACGCATTAACCACCAAGTAGGCGCCGGGAACCAACGTCTGCGACGGCAGCCGCCACTTGTTCAAGTCGGCGGCCTCGTCGGTGAGGAACCAGCCGTCGAGATCGACCGCCGTGCCGGACGGGTTGTGGATCTCGATCCAGTCGGAGTACTCCCGGTCCTGGTCCATCCGCGTCGAGTCGTTGATCGCCATGAACTCGCTGATCACCAGCGGGCCGGCGTCCAGCATGCGGCGATGCTCGAGCGACTCGAACTTCAGCCGGGGGCCTTGCGAGCGGGGCCTTTCGGTCGATCTCGTGCGGCGTCGAAACCAACTGCCGCGTCGCCCGCCGGTCCTGTTCGTGTGACTGCTCACCAGGGCACCTCCGTTGGTTCCCCGTACGCTGCCGAAGCCGATAACCGGCGCGGGCTCGTCGACGAGCCGCGGCAGCCGCGGGGGTGGTGAAAGGGTGACAAGCTGTTCCGTTGTGGGTGTGAAGCAAACGCCGACGGTCTCTCCTGAAAGCAGACCCGGACTGCCCGTACGTGCTCAACGCGCATACGAAAACCGTAGTCGACGGCGACGTCTGTTGCCCCCTAATGTGAGGGCCGCGCAAACGCCTCCTCCTCACTATCCGTATTATGTCCAGAATCTGCAGAACTTGCAACTTCTGCGTATGCGGTTTCGGGCGACGCGACGAGCAGAAGTGGTCCTGTAGACATGTTGGTTCTGACCACAGGTGGGTGTTGTGGCCGCCGCAACGTCGGCAGAGCGACTTGGCCGTCTTTTCTGGCGACCGCCAGCGTCGTGGCAACCTGATGTAGAGGTGCCGTCGGCAACCGCGGGGGCGAGACGGCCTCGGTGACGGGCGGCAGGCTATGATGCACTACGGCCGGCGGCGCCAGTCCACCTTTCCGCCGTAGGCCATGGTCCGCTCGACCAGTGAGAAGAGGGCGGAGTCGTACCGCTTAAGCGCCTGGCGGGTGGCGATTGCCGTGGCGGAATCGTTCGGCGGTACGGGCGAACCGGCGGCGTCGAAATAGGCCAGCACGCCGGCGGTCCAGTAGTCGAGCCGGCCGTGGACCGCGGCGGTCCCCTTCCAGCGGCCCTCGCTCATCGCGGCGTCGTAGAGTTCCTCGAGCTTTCGGTCGAAGCGGACGTCGAGCCGTTGCACGCGCAGCTCGTATTGCTGTACGTCGCGCCGTTTCTCCCAGTTAGGATCGACCTCGCGATGCGCCGTCACGTGGTACATCGCTCGGGCCATGGCGCGGATCACCTGGGACTCGGTGGCGTAGGGATCGCGGCCGAGGTCGGCCAAGACGTTTTCCTGCCCGACGGCCAAAAGCTTTACCTTCGGCGAGTCATCAAAGAAGCGCGCCAAGAGGTCGACGCCCTTACTATCCTTGCCGTCGAGTCTGCGAAACTCCGGAAGGTCGGCGAGGTTCTCGTCCGGTCCCAAGACGACCAGCTGCAGGCCGTCGGCGATCAGCGCCTTGAGCACGTCCTGGCGGTAGGCGAACATCTTGCGGATCGTGTCGTTGGCCTTCAACAGGGCCTCGTCGCTGGCGCCGCGTCCCACCACAGTGAACTCGCGAGCCCAGGTGAACTTGGTATAGAACGGATCGATCTCGAACTTTGCCGGCGGGGCCTCGACGTTCGGCAGCGGCTGCAGCCAGCAATAGCGCCAATCTTGATCCGGACTCAGGTTGAAGGTGCGGCGGACCAATTCGTAACCCACCGGGTCGTAGATTTTCAACTGCTCGCGGCGGCCTACGGGCCCGTGGTTGTAGTTGTTCACGCGGTTGCAGTCGAAGTAGGCCTGGGCGATTTCGGCCCAGTATTCGGTCGCGCTGCCGATGGCGTAGGTGTCCTTGTAGAGGCCTTTGGCCTTGGCCTTCCCGTAGGCCGTCCGCATACGTTCCTTCCAGGTCGGGTCGATGCGACCTAGCGCCCCGTCGATTGTGTGGCAGAACTCGTGTACGGCGATGCTCTCGTCGTCGTAGCGGTCCAGCGGCAGGCTCAACAGGTTCTCTTCGCCAAAGCTGGTGGGCCGCCCGCCCGTGCCGCGGACACGCTCGTTGAGGTAGTCCGGGTTGCCGGCGTGGCTATACTCGGGGATGTCGGTGTAGACCTGGTCCTTGCCGATGATTACCAGGTACATGCCGCCGTCGACCATCGCCTGAAGCACGTCGGGCCGGCCGGCCAGCATGTGGCTGACCATCTCGTGGGTGCGCACCAGAGCCAGATCGGCCACTTCGCCGGCCGCCGCGACCGACATCCCGCCGACGTCGATGTGCTTCTTGTAGAACGCGCGGGCGGCGTCTCGGTCACGCGGGGAGACCTTCTCGAAGAACGCCTCCGGAGGGGTCGTCACCGGCGGACAGTCGCGCTGGCCGGCGGCGCGAACCTCGCCGCAGACACCCAACATCAAGGTACCCAATACCAAGACACTCCACCCGGCGGCGACGATCGATCTCGTGGCTCTCATATCCGGCCGTCCTTACTCTGCGGTTTCTGACTCCGTGGGGAAGATCAGCACGCAGCAGACGCGCAATCCGATGTTGATCGAATTGGCCCCTTCGTCGCTGCTTAAGCGAAACGAACTGCGGCAGGCCCCGGGATAGCTCCGCCAGGAGCCGCCGCGAAGCACACGCTGATTGCCTTCCTCGGGCCCGGTCGGATCGGTCTGGGCCTCGGCCGTGTAGGCGGCGTAGCGATCGGCGGTCCACTCGCTCATGTTGCCGTGCATCTCGCGCAGGCCCCAAGCGTTCGCCGGCAGGCTGCCGACCGGCACGGTCTTCTCGCGATTCACGCCCTTCGGCCCGCCGGCGTAGGTGTAGCCGCCGTGGTAGTTGGCCTGTGCCGGCGAGACCGACTCGCCGAAGCTAAACGGCGTCGTGGTGCCCGCCCGGGCTGCGTATTCCCATTGTGCCTCGGTCGGCAGCGTGTACTTCCGCTGGGGACCCTGCGGCTCGCTACTCTCCGGCTCGCCGCCTTCTGCTTCGCCGCCTTCCTGTTTGGCCTTCTCGGCCTCGCGGCGCTCCAACTCGCCGAGCATCTGGCAGAACTTCTCCGCGTCGCGCCAGGAGATCTTCCCGGCTGGCTGGTTGTCGGCTTTGAAGTCGGGCTCGTAGTTGTCCATCCTGGGATTGGCGGCGTCCGGTTCCGGGTTCGGGTTGATGACCGCGTTGTAGCACTTGTGGGAGACCTCGGTGGTGGCCATGTAGAAGGCGGCCGTGAGTGTGACCTCATGCGGCGGTTGCTCGTCGTAGAACCAGCCGGCCTGGGCATTGGGCATCTCGCACTTGCGGGCAACCTCGGCAGCCGAATCGTGCGAACCCATCGTGAACTTGCCAGGCGGAATCAACACGAACCGCATCCCCGCCGCGTTCTCGAAGGCCACCGGCACGCCGATCTCTTTGGCCGCGGCCACTTGTTCCGGCGTGACTTTGGCCCAAGCCGGAACTTCGGCGGCTCCCAGCGGCGAGGTCAAGACCATGCCCGAAAGGACCGCGACCAAAAGGAACGCAACACTACTTCGCAAACACATCGGCTTCTCTCCCTCTCAATCGGACTCGCGTTGTTTTCGCTTCTCGGCCTCTTCGGCCTGGTGTTTCAGGAAGGCTTCTTTCACCCCCGGCGGCCAGCGGAACGTGGGGGCCTTGGCCGGATCGTAGCCTTTCAGGTGCGGCTCGTCCAACCGCTCGGCCACCGGCTTGTAGACCCACGGGTTCTGGTGAAACGTCTCGTCGATCAGTTTGGCGTACTCCGGCAAGTGCTTCTTGACGTGTTCGCGCCGCGTGAGGTGACAGACGTGCTCGCCGTTTGGCCCGAGCACCTCGAACGAGCTTTGCCCGCCGCCGCACTCCGGCCGGATGGTCCGATTGCAGTTGAACCACGCCTGCACGCCCTCGGCCCAGAACTCACCCACGCCGCCTTCGATCGCGTAGCCGCGAAACCGGCCGCTCCTGGCGGCCTCGTCGGACAACGCCCGCAGCCGCTCGTTGAATCCCTCGTCGATGCCGCCGATGATCCCTTGCAGCCCGTGGGCGAACTCGTGAATGAAGATGCTCTCGCCGCCCCAAGGGTCACCCTCGTAGTTCAGCAAGTTCTCTTCACCGCAACTCGACGGCCGCCCGCCGAGACCCCGGGCCCGATAATCCCACCAGGCGTCCATCCCGCGGCACTCGGGCATATCGGTCTGCATCTCGCAGTGGGCGATCACGCAGTAGTACATCGTCCGCTTGACGAGTCCCTGCTTGAGGTCCGGCCGATTGGCCAGCAGCTTCTCGGTCAGGTAGGCCGCTTCCTTGAGGGCCACTTTTGAGACCTTCTCGGAGCTGACGATCGGCATGCCGCAAGCGATCACGTGCTGGGTGTAGAACGGATCGAGCTTCTCAAGCAACGCTTCAGCGGGCGACAACTCATTTGCCGGCGCATCTTCCGCATCGGGCTCGACCGCCCAGGTGCCATGCGCCGAAATCAGACAACACGTAACGGCGGCCAAACAGAGGAGGGACTTCCAGGAGGGCTTCGCGTTCATGGGGGGCCTTCACGTTGGGTGTGTCGTGCGAACCGCCTTTGCCGGCAATTCTAGCACAAACAGCCCACGTTGCCAGTCGAGAAGTCCGCTGGGCGTCCCGTATCATGCCGGAACATTGGGGGGTGTCTTTCGTTTCCCCTACCGGGCTGCCCTTCGCGTCGTCTACAATAGACGGCCCCAGCCAACAACGACGCATGCCTGTCTGAAGGCTACGCACTTCAAAGAGTGGAAACCGACCGATGAAACTGCTGACCTACCGAACCGACACCGGCCCGCGCGTGGCCGGGCTGCGTGGTGATGAATACGTCGACTTGAATCGGGCCGATCCGAATGTGCCGGCCTGTATGAGACGGTTGCTGGCCGAAGGACCCGACGGACTGGCCCGGGCCGCCGCGGCGCTGGCCGCCGGAGAGCCGTTGGACGCCGACGCGTTGGATCTCGGCCCTCCGGTCGCCAACCCCCAGAAGATCATCTGTGTGGGGCTGAACTACGCCGACCACGCTGCCGAGCAGGGTATTGAGCCGCCGAGCGAGCCGATCCTCTTCAACAAGTTTCCCACCGCGCTGATCGCCCCGGGCGAGCCGATCGTGCTGCCGTCGAGTAGCTCCGAGGTCGACTACGAGGCCGAGCTGGTCGTGGTGATCGGCATCGGCGGCCGGAACATCCCCAAGGAGTTGGCGTTGGAGCACGTCGCCGGCTATTGCTGCGGCAACGACGTCTCCGCCCGCGACTGGCAACTCCGCAAGCCGGGCGGCCAATGGCTGCTGGGCAAGACCTTCGACACATTCGCGCCCACCGGCCCCGTGTTGGTCACCGCCGACGAGATCGCCGACCCGGGCAACTTGAAGATCCAGTTGCGTCTAAACGACGAGGTGATGCAGGACTCGAACACGTCGCAGTTGATCTTCCCCATCGACGAACTGATCGCCTACGTCTCGGCCGTCTGCACCCTCTCCCCCGGCGACCTTCTCTTCACCGGCACGCCGCCCGGCGTCGGCATGGCCCGCAAACCGCCGGTGTTTCTGCTGCCGGGTGATCGGGTGGAGGTGGAGATCGAAGGGCTGGGTGTGCTGCGGAACGAGGTGGTGGGGGAAGAGGGGTGAGGCTGGCGTAGCCGTGACGCGAGAGCGCCGAATTCCGGATCTGCGGCGGCTGGGGTCCAGCGCCCGGCCGGAGAATCAAGCGGGCGTTCGACGGAGAAGGCCGCACAGAGTGCGGAGTATCAACCACAAGTCCAACATAAGCGACATCGACTCGACGTATCGGCGCGACAAGGCAATCTTGTGCGGAAGGATGCGTCCGACGTATTCCTGCTCGGGGGTCTCACTCGCTCCCAACAATGCCGTCTCGTCGCGATACTCCAGAGACGCGAAATCCGTGATGCCGGGGCGAATCGTCAGCAGAACCTCGTAGTCCTCCGCGAACATCTCCACGTACTCACGAACTTCAGGCCGAGGTCCGACGAGGCTCATCTCCCCTTTGAGGACGTTGATCAGTTGGGGCAACTCGTCGATCTTGGTCTTCCGGAGGAAGCGGCCAACGCGGGTGATCCGCGGATCATCTTCGGAGGTGGTCAAGGAACTGCCCGGCCCAAACGCCCCGTCGACCATGGTGCGGAACTTCAGCAGGCGAAACGGTCGGCCCCCGCGGCCGATACGCTGCTGGAGAAAGAAGACCGGACCACGCGAATCGCAACGAATCGCCAAGGCAACGGCAGTCCACAAGGGCATCAACATCACCAACCCTGCCGTCGACGCGGCGACGTCGATCGACCGTTTGACGAACGCCGACCACTTCTTCGGGCCTGCTTTCCGGAGTCGGTTCACTTGGGAATCTCCCGTCCGCCCCGGTGGGCGACGCGATGCCTGCGGCAGATCTCCGCGACCACCCGAATCACGTACTGCAATTCCTCCTCGCGCATGCTGGGAAACAAAGGCAGGCTGATCAATCGCTGCCATTCGGACGACGCTACCGGCAACTGTTCCGCAGACCAGCCGGAACGGCGGCGGTAATACTCGTGCAGGTGCAGTGGGCGCCAGTGGACCGAACAGGCGATCCCGTGCTTGCCCAACTCTTCGATGAAGCCACTACGATCCAGCGACAGGCGGGGCTGATTCAGCCGAATGGGGAAGAGATGCCAGGCGTGAATGTGGTCGGGCGGGTCCGGGGGAAGCTGCAATTCGGCGACATCGGCAAGCGCTTCCCGATAGGCTCTGGCAATCGACTCGCGGCAACGACGCTTCTCTTCAGCCCGGCCCAATTGGTGGATCCCCAGGGCAGCTGCAATGTCCGTGCAGTTGTATTTGTATCCCGGCGCAACGATCTGGTAATCCCAACTCCGGTCACCATTGTGACGTTGCCAGGGACTGCGCGAGAGACCGTGCATCGACGTCAACTTCATTTGCTCGGCGATTTCCGCAACGTCGGTGACCGCCATGCCCCCTTCGCCGGTCGTGATCGTCTTATTGGCATAGAAGGAGAAACACGTAACCGCCGCCGTGTTTTGGCCGCAGTATCGCCAGGGGCCGTCCGGACCCGAGCGGCAGGCCGCAGGGAAGGCATGCGCGGCATCCTCAACAACCCACAAACCGTGCTCCTCGGCAAAGGCCCGGATCGCCTCCGGATCCACCATCAGCCCGCCCACGTGAACGGGCATTATTCCGGCGACCTCCAAATCGGGGCGAAACGGGTCGGGAAGTCTGCCGGCACGCAGATCAGCAAGCTTACGTTCGGCATCGGCAAGATCCATGTTCAGCGTCGATCGTTCGCAGTCGACGAGGATCGGCAGCGCTCCCATGTGGTGTACGATTTCTGCCGTGGCGGCGAACGTCATCGTCGGCACCAGCACGGCTTGGCCCGCGCGAAGACCGATCGCCTGCAGCGCCAAGTGCAGCGCCGCCGTGCAAGAGTTGACGGCCAAGCTGTACTTTCCGCCGACGGCTCGGGCGAATTCCCGCTCGAAGCGGCGGGTACGCGGGCCCCGGGTGAGCCACCCCGACCGTAACGTGGCCACGACCTCGTCGATTTCGTCTTCCCTCAACTCGACGCGGAAGAACGGGACCGTTCGCTCCGCGGGAACCGGATCCGTACGCGTCGCCGGGCACTTCGAGGGCCGATGCGTTGCCTGTGGTTTGACCATCTGGGGCAGATTCCGTTTCGGGGTTAGTTGGGCATAGAAGGAAAACCCCCGTGGTCGATCTCCACGCGTTCACCACAAGACCCGTTCTACGGCAAGCCGTGCGACAGGTTGGCGCTCCGTGGGCGATCGTGCTCTTTCAATACGCCTCTGAGAAAACGGTCCAGTTGCAGGGCGATCCGGCTCCGGTTGTAAGTCGTTTTGGCCGCGTGGCGGCCGGCCTCTCCCAGCCGACGGCGGAGTCCCTCATCCGCGGCCAGTTGCTCGAAGGCTTGGCGGATGCCTCGCGCGTCGTCCGGGGCGACCGTCAAGCCGCAACCCGCCTCGTTCACGCGGCGGGCCGGTTCGCCGTCGGCAATCAGCAGAATCGGGAGCGACGAAGCCATGGCTTCGTAGATCTTGCTCGGAACCGCCCCGGGAATGGACGTGCTCAGACTGATTAGAGCGACGTCGGCGGCGGCCAAGAGGGCCGGGATCCGGCCGCGTGGCTCCGGTGGAAGGACTTTCACACGGGATATCGACTCCGCCCGAATCCGCTCACGCAGATGCTCCCGTAGCGGGCCTTCGCCGATGAGCACGATTCGGCCGGGCACCTCCGGGGCCAGTGAGAGGGCCAGATCCAAGGCCTGGTCCAGCCCTTGGGCCAGGCCGAAGAGCCCGGCATAGACGAACACGGGGCCGGGCTCCGGGCCGAGCCTCTCGCGAGCGGCTGCGGTGACTTTGTCTTTGCCAAACCGACAGGGAGCGACGCCGTTGGTGATCAGTCGTGTACGCGCCGTCGGCACCCGGCTGCGTACCGACTCGATGGTCTCCGTCGACTGCCCGGTCACTCCGGCGGCTTTTCGGTAGGTCGAGAGCTCCAGCCGCTCCGCAAGCCGCGCAGCGATTCCGCGCCGAATCACGCCCAGCCGAACGGCGGATCCCGGCCACAGGTCGCTGACGTTGAAGACGAAAGGGCATTTCCACCGCCGCGACAAATAACGAGCAGCATAGGCGATGAACAGCGGAGGTGATTCGACCAACAGAAGATCCGGGCGACGACAGAGACGCGGCCCATGCCGACGCGCCGAGGCCACAAAGGAGAAATAGCAGCGAAGCCGCCTGACGAATCCCGTCTTCGCCGTGAAAAGCGGCACGCGTATCGTGCGAATCCGGCCCGCTTGTTCCACCACGGGACGTCGCACGTCATATCCATCGAATACGGAGCCGGTGGGGTAGTTGGGCAACGCGGTGAGCACTTCGACGTCCCAACCCGAGTCGACCAACTGCTCGCCGAGCTCAAGAAGCCGCACCTGGGGTGCCCCCATTTCTGGTGGAAAGAACTGAGTGAGGATACACAGCCGTGGCATATCATCCCCCGGTGCCCAGCGTCCGAGATTGCCTCCAAACCCCTCTGACTATGATTGGTGCCAGGCTCGGCGTCAAGCAGCCGGCAGGGGGTGGGCGGAGCCGAGGAGCACTTCATCAGCGCGGCCCCCAGGCGTCGGCTTGGCCGTCTCGTGCAAGACTCACCGGATGCCTGCGAATCTCGTCGGCAACGGGAGTTGCGCCGCAACGCCGATGATGCTCGTCGTGCAAGGGCCGACATGCTAGGATGAGCATCCACCAGCCGGGCCGTCTCTGGCGGTGGCTGCCGACCGCCCCTAGGTCGGAACTTCGAACAGACACCACGAAAGGAAGCCGTCATGCCCCGGTTCACAGCAGCGTTTCTGGTGGTCTCTCTCTGTTTGGCAGTTGACGCGCCCACCCTCGCCGCCACGCCCAAGCTCGGCATGAACCTCAACGGCCCGGCCGACTGGAACACGGAATTGCCGTTTGTCGACGTCTTCCGGCTTTCGCGGCCGTGGATCAGCCAGCGGGAAGGGGCCTCGTGGGGCAAGGGACCGAAGCTTGACCTCGACGAGCGCGGCTGGGTGCGGCGGCTCGAGCCGGGGTGCTTCGCCGAAACGCCGCTGTGTACGATCGACGATGGGCATTACCCCGGCGGCAAATACGCGGTGCTCTACGAAGGCGACGGCGAACTCGATTTCCACAACGCCGAGGTCGTCCAGCGCGGTCCCGGACGGATCGTGATCGACGTCGACTCTTCCCGCGGGGCCTTTTGGCTGAGGGTGCGAACGACCAACCCGCAAGACTACGTCCGCAACATCCGCGTAATTATGCCCGGCTTCGAGGAGACCTATCGCCAGAACCCGTTCCATCCGGTGTTCTTGAAGCGTTGGCAGGGCGTGGCGTGCTTTCGGTTTATGGACTGGATGCACACCAACGGCTCGAAGATCCGCACTTGGTCCGACCGTCCGCGGCCGGGCGACGCCACGTTTTCCGAGAAGGGCGTGGCGGCCGAGTGGATGGTCGATCTCTGCAACCGCCAACGGGCCGACGCCTGGTTCTGCATCCCGCATTTGGCCGACGACGACTTCGTCCGCAACTTCGCCCGACTGGTCAAGGACCGGCTCGACCCGGAGTTGAAGGTCTACGTCGAATACTCGAACGAGGTTTGGAACACGATGTTCGCCCAAACCCGCTACAGTTGGGAGCAGGCCAAGGCCCTGGGCATCGGCCCGGCCGAGCGACCCTGGGAAGGCGGCGGCAAGTTCTACGCCCGGCGGTCGGTCGAGATCTTCAAGATCTTCGAAGAAGTCTTCGGCGGGCGCGATCGGCTGGTGCGGGTGTTGGCCTGGCAGTCGGGCAACACCTGGTGGATGCAGAACATCGTGCTACCGTTCGACGACGCCTACAAGCATGCCGACGCGCTGGCCATCGCCCCGTACATTTCGATGAACGTCCCGGCCGGCGGCGACGGTTTGACCGCCGGCGAAGTTGCCGGTTGGTCGATCGAAAAGACGTTGGACCACCTCGAAGACGAATCGCTGCCGAAATCGATCCGCGGAATTCAAGCCACCAAGGAACTGGCCGACAAGTACGGCCTGAAGCTTCTGGCCTACGAAGGCGGCCAGCACATGGTCGGCGTGGGCGGCGGCGAGAACAACGAGACGATGACCCGGCTCTTCCAAACCGCCAACGCCGATCCCCGCATGGGCCAAATCTACGCCAAGTATTACGCCGCCTGGACCGACGCCGACGGCGATCTGTTCTGCTACTTCTCTTCCGTCGGCCGTTGGAGCAAGTGGGGAAGCTGGGGCGTCATGCAACATTACGACGACGACCCGGTGAAGTCGCCGAAGTACATGGCTACGATGCGCTGGGCAAGGGAGTGTGGGCAGAAGGTGGACGTGACGGAATAGGTGTGATGGTATGGGAACCCGAGGGTGGCCTGGTCACTCTTGCGGAGAGGGCCTAACCATACGAGGAGACTTTTTCGCAAGAGTGTCCGGGTGGCGCAGCCACAAGAGGCGTGACGGTGGCCCACGAGACCTCTTGTTGCTCCGCAACCCCGACACTTTTCCGGCAAGGCGGAAGAGGTGGCAACGCCGATTGCGGAAAAGTACCGGGGCCACCCAGCCGAGAGCATAGGAGACCGGACCATGTGCCGCTGGCTGCGATACGTTTGGCCGTGTGCGTGGTTGACGTCCGTACTGGCACTCTCCCACGTGACGGCGGCCGAACCGGCCGATAAGGACCTTGCCCTGGGCAAGCCCTACACGCTGCACCCCGCGCCGAACTACATCCACTGCACGGATCCCGGCGACGTGCGGCAGTTGACCGACGGGCAGACCACCGACGCCTACTTCTGGACGCAAACCGGCACGGTCGGCTGGCGGGTTGTGCCGTATGCCATGGTGACCGTCGACCTCGGCCGCATCGAACCGATCGATGGCGTGGCGTTTCGCACGGCGGCCGGCCGGGCGGGCGTGCAATGGCCCGGGGCGATCCGCATTCTGACCAGCGACGACGGTAAGGCGTATCGCGACGCCGGCGATCTGGTGGCGCTGGACCATGCGGTCAACGGCTCCTGGCCGGAGGACTACGCCATTCGGCGGCTGGTTGCCCGGGGGATGCAAACGCGAGGCCGATTCGTGCGGTTTCTGATTCTCCCCAGCCCGGACAGCCCGTACACGTTTGTCGACGAGGTCGAGGTCTTTCGTGGCCCCGCGCATTTGCTCGAAGGTCCGGCGCGTGGCGAGCCGGTCGGCGAGATGGGCCAGATGTTCGCGAAGTGGCGGATCGAGCAGGGCGTCCGGCGGCGTTTCGAGGTGGATATCGCCGGCGTCGAGGCGGCCATCGACGATACGAGACTCCTCGGCGGGGTGATTCCGAAGCTCCGCAAGCACTCGGCCGGCGCCGCGGCAGAACTGCGCGCCAGCCATGTGGCGGCCGACCGGGGGTTTCGCGTTGAACTTCCGCTGAACAAGGCCCATGCCCGGCTCTTCCTCGTTTCGGCAGCTCTCTGGAAGGCGCGGAAGCACGAGCCGCTGACCTGGTGCGTCGTGCCGCCTTTGGACCTGCTCGACCCGTACGCTGTGCCGGATCCGTTGCCCGGCGGCGAGATTTACGCCAAAGAGGATCCGTTCCATCCAAGTCGGATACTGTTGGTACAACCCGGCGGTCGGGTTGAGGTTCACCTGGTACATGGTGAGCGGCGTTCGGCGGCGGTGAATCTGGCCAACAGTACGGACGGGCCGATGAAGCTGCTCGTTGAACCCAGCCCTTCGTTGCGACGTTTTGGCTGCCGTGTGTCGATCCGGTCCGTCGCCTGGACCGACACCTCACAGGGCCGTGCCGTAGCGGCGGCGATCGAAGATTGCCCGATCGTCGACGGGGCGGCGGTCGTTAACGTGCTGCCGGGGCTGGTGCGGCAGGTTTGGCTCGACTTCCGGGTCGACGTCCCACCGAAGGATCGGTTGCCCGCCATGCAGAAGCAGAAGCTGACCGGCTCGTTGTGGATTCGCCGCGACGGGGCCGAGCGCGAGGAGATTCCGGTCGAAGTACACGTCTACCCGATCGACTTTCCCGAGCAAACCACGCTCTTGCTCGGCGGCTGGAGCTACACCAACGGCAACGGCCGCTACGGCATTACGGCGGCGAATCGTACGGCGTTGGTGAGGCACTTGCAGCAACGACACGTCAACTGTCCTTGGGCCACGTCGAGCGTGATGATGCGCTGTTCGTTCGACGACGACGGCAACGTGCAGTTCGACACGACGGAGTTCGACGACTGGATCACCCAATGGCCCGATGCGCGGCGCTATATGGTCTTTCTCTCCGTGCCCAACCACTTCGGCGGCGCGAAGATCGGCACGCCGCAGTTCGACGCTCGGGTGGCCGCCTGGATCAAGGCCTGGGTGCGACACTTGCAGGCCAAGGGTATCGCGCCGGACCGGCTCGGGCTGCTGTTGACCGATGAGCCGAACGAACGCAAAGAGATCGATGCGCTATTGGCCTGGGCCAAGGCGATTCGCACCGCCGAGCCGGAGGTGTTGATTTGGCAAGACCCCACCTATCGCGACCCGGCCAAGGCCCCGGCCGAATTGTTCGCCGCCTCCGACGTCCTCTGCCCCAACCGGCCGATGTGGCTGGCCGAGGGCGAGCCGTTTGCGAGGTTCTATCGGGAGCAACGAGAGCAAGGCCGCGAGCTGCAACTCTACTCCTGCTCCGGACCGGCGAGGTTGCTGGACCCTTACAGCTACTATCGCTTGCAGGCCTGGCATTGCTGGAAGATCGGCGCCACCGGCTCGTTCTTTTGGGCCTTCGGCGACAACGGCGGGGCGTCGTCGTGGAACCCCTACCTGGCCAAGGCCGGGCCCTACACGCCGCTGTTTCTCGACGCGACGTCGGTCGTGGCCGGCAAGCAGATGGAGGCGATCCGCGAGAGCGCCCAAGACTACGAGTACTTGCTGATGCTCCGCGACGCGATCGAACGCGCCAAGACCGCCGGCCGAGAAGACGCCGCGGTGACCGAGGCCGAGTCGCTGCTGAACTCGGCCGCCGACGAAGTCCTCTCCGCCGAAGGGGCCGATCGGTTGAAATGGCACGAACCGAAAGACCGCACGATTGCCGACCAGGTGCGGGTGCGGATTCTCGAGTCGTTGACGGCACTTCAGGCAGAGTAGCCGTCTCTCCGAGAAACCACGACCATGGGGTGGCCGGGGCATAGCGCAGCGGTGCCCCGGAAGCCGAGACGCATGGGCTGCGCTACGGTCGCCAGCCACTCCACCGCAAGACGCGGCTCATCTTGCGGAGCAAGATGGCTACTGAACGCCTGTCGAAATCCGCCGTTTTTCTTGGCGCCTCGCGTGCGCGATTTCCCCTGGCACACGGCGCCGCTCGTTGGGTAAACTAAGAGGTTCCAACCCGCCATCATCCTTGTCGCAACGTGGAACACACGAGGAGAACCGATCCATGTCGAAGACCACCCGACGTCGTTTTCTGGAAGACTCGCTGCTCTCGGCGGCGGCCCTGGTAGCCGCACCGTCCGTGGGAACTCTTGCCGCCGACGATCAACCGAGCGCGAGCCCGAACGAACGGCTTTCGGTGGCCGTGATTGGCGTCAACGGCCGCGGCCGCAGCCACGTCGGCGCGTTTTCCAACCGGCCCGATACGGCCGTGACGTACATCTGCGACGCGGACGAATCGGTCGGGCAAGCCCAAGCCAAGGGGCTCGGCGATCGGCAGGGCGTCAAATGCAAGTTCGCCCAAGACATGCGGGAGATCTTCGACGACAAGTCGGTCGATATCGTCTCGATCGCCACGCCCAACCACTGGCACGCCTTGGCCTCGATCTGGGCCATGCAGGCCGGCAAAGACGTCTACGTCGAAAAGCCCGTCTGCCACAACGTGAGCGAAGGCCGCCGGATGGTCGAAACCGCACGGAAGTACGGCCGGATCTGCCAGACGGGCACGCAATGCCGGTCGCTGGGCGGGTCGATCGACGCCATCAAGCACGTCCACAACGGCGGCATCGGCGAGGTGCAACTGGCACGCGGGCTGTGCTACAAGCGGCGTAAGTCGATCGGTGCCCCGGGCGTGTTCGATCCGCCGGCCGGCGTCGACTACAACCTCTGGCAAGGCCCGGCCTCGGAGCGGCCGATCACGCGGCCGCGGTTCCACTACGACTGGCACTGGCAATACCACTGGGGCAACGGCGACATGGGCAACCAAGGTCCGCACCAGATGGACCTCGCCCGATGGGGGCTGCAACTCGACAGCCTCAGCGAGCGGGTGATCAGCTACGGCGGGCGGCTGGGCTACGAAGACGCCGGCGACGTGGCCAACACCCAGGTGGCGATCCACCAGTTCGGCGAGAAGACGCTGGTCTTCGAGGTCCGCGGCCTCGAGACGCCTGCCCTGCAGGGCGCCAAGATCGGCGTGATCTTCTACGGCAGCGAAGGCTACGTGGTGTTGACCAGCTACACCTCCGGCGCCGCCTTCGATCTCGATGGCAACGTGACCAAGAAATTCAGCGGCAGCGGCGACCATTATGCCAACTTCCTCAAGGCCGTCCGCAGCCGCAAGCCGGAAGACCTCACGGCCGATATCCTCGAAGGCCACCTCTCGGCCGGCCTGGCCCACACGGGCACGATCTCCTATCGCCTCGGCGAAGAGGTCTCGTTGGGCGAGTTGCAGCGCGAGTTGGCCAAGGTGCCCGGCAGCGACGATTCGCTGAAGACGCTGGCCCGCACCGTGGCCCACCTGGAAGACAACGGCGTCGACCTGCGGAAGACCCCCATGACGCTCGGCCCCACGCTCTCGATGGATCCCAAGGCCGAGACCTTCCTCGGCAACGACGCCGCCAACGCCCAATTGACCCGCGAGTACCGCAAGCCCTTCGTGGTGCCGGCGGCGGGGGAGGTGTAGGCGTATCGCGCGGATAATGGTCCCCGCGCCGAAGGCGCGTCACAACACAGCCCGGGGTCGCCGCTTGGGCGGCGCACCCCCGGGTTACGGTTGCACGGAGGCCGTCAACTCCATCGGAGTTGTACAGCCGGGGTAGTGTGGACAACGTGCGTTGCGACTTCGCAATGGCTTCGACTACTCTTCGCTCAGAATAGCGCAGACTTGCGTGTAGACAGGCCCGAGTATCTTCAGGTAGTCTCGCTCCCAATTCTCGTTCTCTGGAGGCGGGGACGGCTTGCCGCCAAGCGAAGCGTGCCACGGCGACTGGCGGGTCACGATTGCCTTGCAGTCAATCTCGTCGAACTGATCGGCTGTGATGTCGATTACAAGGTCTTCTTTCTGAAGCCACAAGTGCTGTCCACTTGTGTTTGCGGGATGTTTGCCAGAGTACGTCTGGAATTCGCCGAGACCGACTTCTCGTAGATAGACTGTCAGCAGCTTGCATGCGTGGTGGCAACACTCGGAAGGAAAGTGCTTCATGTTGGTTGGCCAGTCGTCCGACCTGGTGCGATCGATGGCTTCCCGAAATCGCGATACGTGATATCGGATATTGTCCGCCTCGGGGTCGGGTGTGTGCTGGAGCATTTCGCACGTCCTGTTTACCGTGCTTCCCCGTTTCAGAATGCAGAAGCTCGACGCACGAACACACCGACTTGAACGCCGTTCTTGTCCGCTATTCGCCCCTGCAAGTCGACGGATCAAGCCTCCAGGAAGAGCTCCCCCACCGCACACCGAAACCCCGGCACGATGTCTTCCCCGTCGAGGCTGTCGTTCTCGGTCAGCGTGCGGATCTCGGTCGGGCTGCGATAGACAGTGACGTTGCGCCACTTGGGGTTGATGACCCAGACCATCGCCGTGCCGGCGTCGAGCCACATGCGGACCTTGTCGTCGACCTCGCCGTGGCGGTCGCCGGGCGAGACAACTTCGACGGCCAAGTCCGGTGCGCCGGGCCAAAAGGTTTCCTTCGGCAGCGTGGCCGGAAGGTGGTCTTTGTGGATGAAGGCCACGTCCGGCACGCGGACCGTGTCGGGGTCGCGAGCAATCAGGAAGCCCGGCTCAGCGATCAAGACCTGGCCGAGTTGGTGTTCCCGCACGTACGGCCCCAGGAAGGAGTGCAAGTTGCTGCCAACGGCCCCATGTTCCCAACTGGCAGGCACCATCTTGCGGACTTCTCCTGCGACCAGCTCGTAGCGACTGCCGTCATCGGGCATTTTCAGGAGCAAGTCGGCCGTGATGGGGGTGGTTGTGCTCATCGAGAGGCCTCTCGGCGGGCGGCACGGCAAGTGCATAACGTTACCGCGTGCCGCCGTGTCGGCAACTACACTCTATCGTAACCGCGAGCGTTCCGCCGGGCAAGCTCGTCGGTCGTGTCCGTCTGGCGTTACTTCTCAATCGGCACCAACTCCACCGTGCGGAAGTGGATCTCGCCGCCCTCGGACTGTAGGCCGATGCGGCCGGTGGTGAGGTTGCAGTCGGTAGCCTTGTTGACTTCTTCGCCGTTGACGACCACGGTGATCGTACCGCCGTCGACGGTCACTTCGGCCTTGTTCCACTCGCCCGTCTTCTTCTCGGCGGCCTTGGTCTTGGGCAGGGCGTGGATCTCGCCCAGCGCCTCCGAATCGATGATCTTGAAGCGAACTTCGGGGCCCTTGATCGTGCAGCCGTAGAAGCCGTAGATGTCGCCGGCGCTGCCGGCCTTGAGCTGACACTCGGCACATTTCGGCAGGAAGGTGATCGGGTCGCCGGCGATCCGCAGCAGGATGCCGTTGTTGCCCGGCTCACCGGCCCAGCGCCATTCGACGGTGAGCTTGTAGTTGTCGTAGTCCTTCTTGGTGTAGAGAAAGCCGATCGGCTCGCCCTTGCAGACCATCGCGCCGTCTTTGACACTCCAGATATCATCGATCTTGGCCTCCGACTTGTAGGCGAACGATCCCCAGCCTTCCAGGTTCTTGCCGTTGAAGAGCTTAACGGCTTTCTCGTCGGCCGACGCGGTGGCGGCAATGCAGATGACGGCAAAAACAACCAACAGACTTACGATGCGACGCATGGTGGATTCTCCTCGGGGAAATGGGTGTTTGGGTAATCAGTTCTTCTTGCTCTTGGTAATCGGCGCGAGCCGCACGTTGCGGAAGTGGATCTCGTTGCCTTCAGAGGTCAGCAGGATCTTGCCGGAGGCCACGTCGCAGTTGGTGGCCTGGTTGACTTGCTGCCCGTTGATAATCAACGTGACCGTGCCGCCGTCGGCGACGATCTCGTAGTCGTTCCACTCGCCGGCCGGCCGCTCGACGGCGGCCGTCTTCTTCACGTTGGTCAGCTTGCCGAACGTCGGATGTTCCAGCGACTTCGAGCGTTCGGCCGGGCCGGTGAGCGAGTAGCCGCCGAGGCCCCAGAAGTCGCCGGCGTCGGGCGAGTTGATCTGGGCTTCGAGACTGGTGGGCCAGATCTTGTGGTCGCCCGTCATTCGGATCAACACGCCGCCCTTGCCCGGCGGCTTCTCTTTCGGCCACCGCCATTGCAGCGTGAGCCGGAAACAGCAGTAGTCCTTTTCCGTGTAGATGTAGCCCTTGGGCGTGCCTTTGCAGACCAGCACGCCGTCGGTGAGCGTCCACACGTCGACCGTCTTCAAGTTCGGGTCTTCGAGCAGCGACTTCCAGCCGGCCAATTCGCCGGCGGCGTCTTGGGTGGTGATAAGATCGACCGTCTCGGCCGCCACAACGGGCGAAGCGAGACAGGCGGCGATCGACAACAAAACCAACAGGAACCGTATGCGTTTTGTCATGGCAGGGGTGGGGATTCGGTAGGGGTGGTCGGCGGGCACTGCTCCTTGCCGGAGCGGACAATGTGTGTCTAAGTCTAGATCGTCTCTGCTGGCCGTGCAACCAACAAAGCCCCTCCGGGGCATGGAGGTCGCCCCGTGGACGAGGGGGCGTGCGTCGGCCGAGTCCGGCCGCGGCGGTTTCCAATTCTCGGCATTTCGGTAGGATTATACGGGCCTTCAAGAAAAGTAGTCATCTCGCTCCGCGAGATGTCATCGCGCCTCGCGGAGCGAGACGCCTACCATTTGCTACGTCTCGCGGAGCGAGACGCTTACTATGAAGAGCGGTGACCGAATGACTTCCACGCTGGCAAATCAAGACCCCTTTGCCGCCCGCGACACGTTCGACACCGGCGACGGCCCGGCGGGGATCTATCGCCTGGCCAAGCTTGAAGACGCCGGATTGACCAACGTCGCCGCGCTGCCGTATTCGATCCGCGTGTTGCTCGAATCGGTGCTGCGCAATTGCGACGGCCACCAGGTCACCGAGCAGGACGTCAAAAAGCTGGCCGGCTACGACGCTACCGACGTGGCCTCCGTCGAGGTCCCCTTCAAGCCGGCCCGAGTGGTGTTGCAAGACTTCACCGGCGTGCCCGCCGTGGTCGATCTGGCGGCCATGCGCAGCGCCATGCAGCGGCTCGGCGGCAATCCGCGGCGTGTCAATCCGCTGATTCCCGTCGATCTGGTGATCGACCATTCGGTACAGGTCGATCACCACGGTTCGTCCGGGGCGCTGCAGTTGAACGTCGATTTGGAGTTCCAGCGCAACCGCGAACGCTACGAGTTGCTTCGCTGGGCTCAAGACGCCTTCGCCGATTTCCGCGTCGTGCCGCCCGGCATGGGGATTATCCACCAGGTGAACCTCGAGTTTCTCGGCCAATGCGTTTTTCTGCGCCAGGACGCCGACGGCCCGGTGGCCCTGCCCGACAGCCTGGTGGGCACCGACAGCCACACCACGATGATCAACGGCCTGGGCATCCTCGGCTGGGGCGTGGGCGGAATCGAGGCCGAGGCCGTGATGCTCGGCCGGCCGCTGTACATGCTCGCCCCCGAGGTGGTCGGCTTCGAGATGACCGGCCGCTTGCCGCCCGGGGCGACTGCCACCGACTTGGTGTTGATGGTCACCCAGATGCTCCGCAGCGAGGGCGTGGTGGGCAAGTTCGTCGAGTATTTCGGACCCGGCGTGGCTGAAATGCGGCTGGCCGATCGGGCCGTGGTGGCCAACATGGCACCCGAGTACGGCGCCACGATGGGCTTCTTCCCCATCGACGAACAGACGCTGACGTACCTGAAAGAAACCGGACGCGGCGACCGCCACGTGCAGCTTGTCGAACGCTACGCCAAAGAGCAGCAACTGTTCCGCTCGGCCGGATCCGACGCACCGGGGCCAAAATACACCAAAGTACTCTCGCTCGATCTGGGCAGCGTCGAGCCGAGCCTGGCGGGCCCCAAACGGCCGCAAGACCGCGTGCCGCTCTCGCGGATGAAGCAGTCGTTTCAGAAGGTGCTCGCCACGCCGACCGACCGGCGCGGCTTCGCGCTTTCCGAGGAAGAGATCTCGCAAACGGCCGAGGTCGCCGGCGACGACGCCACGCACACCATCGGCCACGGCGCCGTGGTGATCGCGGCCATCACCAGTTGCACCAACACCAGCAACCCGGGCGTAATGCTGGCCGCCGGCCTGCTGGCCAAGAAAGCGGTCGAAAAGGGCCTCTCGGTCCAGCCGCACGTCAAAACGAGCCTCTCGCCCGGCAGCCGCGTGGTGACAGACTACCTGGCGGCGACCGGTTTGAACGGGCCTTTGGAGGAACTCGGATTCCACACCGTGGGCTACGGCTGCATGACCTGCATCGGCAACAGCGGCCCGCTGCCGCCGCCGGTAGCCAAGGCCGTCGGCGAAGGAGACCTGGTCGCCGCGTCGGTGCTCAGCGGCAACCGCAACTTCGAGGGCCGGGTGAATCCGCTGGTGAAGGCCAACTACCTGGCCGGCCCGCCGCTGGTGGTGGCCTACGCCATCGCCGGCACCGTCGACGCCGACCTGACCACCGAACCCTTGGGCACCGGCAGCGACGGACAGCCGGTCTACTTGAAGGAGATCTGGCCAAGCCATGAGGAGGTCGACGCCGTGTTGGCCGAAGCCGTTACGCCGGAGATGTTCCGCGACCGTTACGGCAACGTCTTCAAGGGCAGCCCGATCTGGAACGGGATTCCGGTCACCGCCGGTGAGTTGTTTCCCTGGGATGGGCAGAGCACCTACATCCAGGAGCCGCCGTTTATGCTCGACGTGGCGGCCGAGCCGGGCGCGGTCGAGCCGATCCGCGGCGCCCGGGCGCTGGCCGCATTGGGCGATTCGGTGACCACCGACCACATCTCACCCGCCGGAGCAATCGCGGCAGAGAGCCCCGCCGGAGAATTCTTGCAGCAGCAAGGCGTAACGCCGGCAAGCTTCAACAGCTACGGTTCCCGCCGCGGCAACGATCGCGTGATGACCCGCGGTACGTTTGCCAACATCCGTATCCGCAACCTCCTGGCGCCAGGCACCGAAGGCGGCGTCACGTTGCATCTGCCCGACGGCCAGCAGATGAGTATCTACGACGCGGCGATGAAGTATCGCGAAGAAGGCGTGTCGCTGATCGTGCTGGCCGGCGCCGAATACGGCACCGGCAGCAGCCGCGACTGGGCCGCCAAAGGCACCCAACTGCTGGGCGTGCGAGCGGTGATCGCCTCGAGCTACGAGCGCATCCACCGCAGCAACCTGGTCGGCATGGGCGTGCTGCCGCTGGAGTTGACACCGGGCGCTTCGTGGGAATCGCTGGGACTCTCGGGCAAGGAGACGTTCGACGTGCCGGGCCTCGGCGAAGACCTCCAGCCGGGCTGCGAACTGACCGTCCGCGCAACGGCCGACGACGGCCAAGTTTGCGAGTTTCCCGTCAAGGTCCGCATCGACACGCCGGTCGAACTCGAGTACTACCGCCACGGCGGCATCATGCCGACGGTGTTGCGGGAGTTGGCCGCCGGCTAACAGCTCGTCCGGAAGGCCCACCCGGTTTCGTTGGGCTGCTACGAAACGTCGACCGAAGGCTTCCGCACAGACGGCTCCAGAAAGTGCGGCGCGGGTACGGCCGCTTCGGCCGCGTCGACGCTCCACCTGCCCGTCAGACTTTTCCGACGCTGCCGCGCATCAACGATCACGATCACCGCCGAGATTTCCTTGAGCGATTCGAGCAGGGCTGCCGCCACGGGGCCCTGCAGCGCGTCTTCTCGCATCTCGTAGACCAGAGCACCGAAGAGGTCTGGGGCGATTTCCTCTCGCAGGCAGAAGAGCCCGGATCGATCGGGCCGCCAGGCCACCGGCCAGCTTTCATCGCTCAGCCACGCACAGGAAAAATCGGCGCACATCTTCGGCCGCCGGCTGTAGATTCCGCAGCCATCGCTCGCTAGCCGAGGACACGCCACACCGGACGGCTTGCCACCCGGGCCCACCACACCGGGGGGGATCCACAAGTGCGTGCAACACGCCGCACACTGCTCGCAGTTGTGGGCGTTGGTGGTCGAGTCGCCTGCTTGCTCGGACATCGCACTTCCGGTCGGTCTAACCGCCACAATCGATCGGACTCCAACTAATATCGGTAACGGCATCGCTGTGCCTTGAGACCCGGCCGGAAGAACGTCCGCAGACGGCCACGATTCGTTGCCTCCGCCCTTGGCGTAGAGTACGATCGAGGGAGCAAGAAGATCTCCACCACTCTCCGTCCTCAGCAATGGCCGACAGCGCAATCGAGTTTCTCTGCCCCAACGGACACAAGATCCACTGCTCTGCGGGGCAGGCCGGACGTCCGGCAAGATGCCCCCAATGCGGGGTGAAGTTCCGCGTGCCCCGTCTCGAAGATATCGAGACCCAGGTGGATTCGGACGAGTCGGCGCCGTCTCAACAGCCGGCTAACGAACAGTCCGCAACTCAACAGCCATCTACGCGAAAGGCGGCTGTTGCCGAGCGGCCACGGCAGGACTGGTCGGACGAGGACGAGCCGGCAATCGAGTTTCTCTGCCCCAACGGTCACCGGCTACACGGCCCGGTGAGTCTTAAGGGCAGCCACGGCGAATGCCCCGCGTGTGGCTCGAAATTCCGCATCCCCGACGCCGACGAGCCGCCTTCGGAGCCCGAGCCCGAGGCCGAATCGAAGATCCGGCTTGGCAACCCTAGGACTCCCGCCCCGGAACAGACCGACCCGCCGCGACCGGTGCCGGTGGATTCGTCCCCACAGCCGGCCGAGGTCGCCCGGCCGATACCCGTCGCCGAGACACCCGGCACGAATCTCCGCGCGGCAGCCGTTACGGCCGACTCCCCGCAGGCCGCCACGATCGGGCATCCGCTGGGGGCCCTGTTCTCGAAACTTTGGAGCGAAAAGCCCTCCGGCGCCGTGGTCGAGTTGCACTTCGGCGACGGCGAGACGCTCGTGCCGGACTACTTCGCTGAAGCCCTCTCGCAAGACGACCACGGTGTGTTTGCGGTGAAGGAGCCCGGCGGAACCCACACGCTCTCGGTGTTGGCCTGGGACGCGATCGTACGCGTGATGGTACGCGGCGTGGGCCAGTTGCCGGCGGAGATGTCGCCTTAGACCAACTCGGTCGATCAGTCCGCCAGCGCGGCGTGCAACGTCACGATCCCCATTGCCGGCAACTCGATCGGACCGCGGACCTCTTGCCCGTTCTCTTCGCGCGGGCTGCTCCGCACGACGCGCACCGGCCGCGGTTCGGACCACGTCAACGTCACACTGGCCGGGGCTTCGGCCGCGTTGAATAGCCGTACGATCAGGGCCTTGCCGTCGGGCGTCGGCCGCAGCGAACTGATGATGACGCTCTCCGACTCGACACGCACGCGCGACGCGACCTGCGGGGCCTGCGGATCGACCGGCACCACGACCAGCGGCTGGCTGCGTTCGATGCCGAAGCGCGTGGCGGCGGCCGCGTCGAACTTCCCATGCGGCCGCAGCGAGTAGCGAAATACGGTCGGCCCCTCCTGCGATGCCTTGTAGTTCGTCTCCCAGTAGTTGTTCATCACGTAGGAGTAGAACGTGGTGGTCGGCTCGAGCCGTGTGATCCACGCGCCGGGGTCGTACGGGCTGGCCACGTCGACAGTGATTGCCCCGACCTCGACCAACGGGGCGTCGACGGTGGCCCAGGTCACGCCGTAGTCGCCCGCGGAAACGTCGACCCAACGCCCGACGCTAAAGTAGTTCTTGCACGCCCCCTCCAATTGGTCCTTCTCCGGCCGCACGACTGCCCAAGGGGTATCCACCCGCATCACGCCGCCGGGAACGTTCAAGCCGAAACCGAAATGGACGCCCTCCTTCACAAACACAGGTCGCTTGTCCACGACGTTGTGGACGTCGACCCGATTCAAGCCGTCGAAGACGCGATAGACTCGGGTCAATTGCCGGCAGCCCTTCACTGCCCGGCAGCGGACGATCAACGAGGCGGTCAGCGGACCGTGCTCGCCGACGGTAATCTGAACCGGGCCAACGCCGGCGTGGGACTTGGCAGGGTCGCGGCCGCTGACGTAGTGATAGCCATTGCAGCCTGCGCGAGATTGCCAATCGACTACGTTGTGTGCGATCCCCGGGGCCGCGAACCTCTCGATGGCCCCGGTCGTGATGTCGATCGAGAGGCCCAACGTCTCGTTGTACAATAGATGGTCGTCGGCTTTGGCCTTTCCGGCAGGCTGCGCCTTACCCGGCGTCAGACAGAAGCGTTTCGCACCCATCGGCGGTACGTCCGCGGCCAAGAAGATCAACTGACCGGCCTGTCCGGTCTGCGACGAGACGACGTTGCCCTCGGCATCTTCCACCACGTCACCCGCCCGGCTCGCCGTGTCGGTATCCGGCGGTAACGTGACCACGTCGGTTCGCGGCCACGACGACGTGTTGTAGACGTCGACGGCCCGAATCGTCTTGCCCCGCTCGCGCTGCCCGGCCGTTGCCTTGCCCAGCAATTCCCGCGAGCGCCGCTCGGCCGCCAAGGCAAACGCCTGCTTGATGGCCCACTGATCCAGAGTGAACTTCGAGGTTGGCTGGCTAATGCTGCAATGGGCGCCCCAGGTGTGTTCGTTGTAGAGGATTACGTCGCGCCAGGCATCGTAGAACTCGGCGTCGGGAAAGCCGTCCCGGCCGGCGATCGCCCACAGCGCCTCGGCCTGCACCAGCCGTTCGGCCGCGTTGCGGGCAAGGGCCGTTTCGCGAGCCGACGAGCCGGCGCCGTCTTCCCAGTAGGGAGTGAAATCGCCGCGAACCTCCGGCACCTGAGCCGCATAACGCCGCTCGAACTCGCGGAACATCTCCCGCGTGGTGGCGATCACCATCTTCGGATAGGCGTACTTCTTGTTCCATCGCTTGACGAACTCGCAGAGTTCCACATCCGGCGGGCCGTTGTCGCCGCCGATGCTGTAGCGGACCTGGACCATGTCGTAGGGGTAGTCGTCGGCCTCGAGTTGCCCGAGGTATTCGAAGAACGGCCCCGGCGGCGAGTCGGCGGTGAGCTTGCCTTGCCGGCCTCCATGGAACCACGAATAGGCTTGGCCGGCCATCCAGCAGAGCAACTTCTCTTCGCCCGACGGCGAGACCCAGTACCAGGCCTTATCGCCCCAGGCCTCCAGCGTGTGGCCGATGCGGTGGACGTGGTTCGGGCCGATCGAGAGATACTTCACGCCTTGATGGGCCAGCGCCGGCACGGTACCCCAGGTGTAGCCGGGCACGTCGCTGATCATGGCCGCGTCGATCGGCAGATCGTACTGCCGCGACACCCGCCGGGCACAATCGACCAGCCGAAACAATTCCTCCGGCCGACAGAGCCCGGTCAGTTCGTTGCCGTAGAGGGCGTCGAGGTGAATCCACCCGCGGCGGACGGCCTCGATGAACTCTTGCCGCTTCTGGGGCGTTGCCTGCCGCAAGTAACTGTCGACCGCCCACATCGTCTCGGTGTTCCAGCGAAAGCGTGATCCCTCCGGGTAGTCGGCCGTTCGGCGTGCAAAATCGATCGCCTCTTCGAAGTATCGCCAATGGGCCTGCTCGACCTCGGTCTGCACGTGCGTGTATCCGATGTCGACGTGAGAATGCGGCAGGATGTAGATCTCCCAGCGGCGGACCGGACGCAGCCTGGTCTGGCGTTGAACGACCGGTTGACCATCAATGAGAAGGCTCACCTCGACCGTCTTCTGCGCATCGACTGCCGGCACAAGCACCTGGACGGTACGGCGGCCGGGCCTCAGTCGCAGCGGTACGGGGGTCGCATCGGCAACACGGAGCGTCGCAGCGTTGCTCTCTGCATAGGGATAGTCGACGGCCACTTGCAGCGGCTGCACCGTTCGCTCCGTACCTCGCAACAACGCACACGACGGCAGCAATTCGACCGCAATCTTCGACGGATTCGACTCCGGCTTCCCGGCGGTGAAGAAGGCGATCTCGGCTCCGCCCACCGTGCCGTGTCCGGCGGGCCCCAGACGCTTCACCCGCCAGCGGACGTAGCGGGCGGTGACCGGCGCGTCGAACGCGGCCATCGTAACGCCGGAGCGAACGTTGGCGTGCTTGATCTCGACGGTCTCGAAGGCCTCGCCCGCATCGCCGAAATCGGCCCGATTGCTGAACGTCAACTCGGAGGCCGCCACCGTAGCCGGGTCGGCCCGATCGACGTGCTTTATCGCCGCCAACGGGATCGGCTTGCCAAAATCGAAGTCGATGTGCGTCTTGGTCCCGTCGCCACGGGAGAAGTACTCGGTCGTCGGATTGCCGTCAATGATATGCTCGACTTCGTAGTTCCCGCCGGGATAGGCGATCGAGCTGTCGACGATCGCCGGTTTCGCCGCCGGCGTAAGCGGCGTGTATTGCCGCGGCTCGGCGGAATTGGCTGAGGCAGCCAACGCGAGCAACACCAGCGGAATCAGCTTGAACCGGGTACGTCGTGCGAGATATCCGGTCGTCATTGCAGGAGTTCCTTCATGTTTGGGGATCGATTCGCGTCGGAGTTGCGAGCGTCGCGGGAGTTTCCGGCCCCGGGCGTCAGTATCGGCCCATGTACGTAGCGCCGTCAAGTCCGGGAACGGCCCGGCCTCTAATGCCGTGTGGCCGTGCCGCCCGCGCATTGAACTGTCCAGTGCCGGGCGGTATGATTCTACGTAATGTGGCACGACGTTGTTGAGAAGTCCAAGTGCCTGGTGTGAGCCTTCAGCGCGGCCTTTTTGTCGTCCGCCTGTTGCCCGGAGAAGCTATCCGCCGCCCCGAGCGCCAAGGAAGTCCATTCTCCGATGCGTACGTTTGCCGATGTGAAGAGTTCCTGTCAACGGGGAAGAGGCAAATTTCAGACGATCAGACTACTGGCCACGGCCTTGTTGCTGTTGCCCACATCAGCCTTCAACGCCAACGTCGCACCCGCTGCAGTCGTGATGGACGTGGTTCCGGTCGGCAACCCGGGGAACCCGCCGGACACGCGCTACGAATCAGTTGGTATTGGTGGTGTGGATTACATCTTCAACATCGGCAAGTACGAAGTTACCAACGCCCAGTACTGCGAACTGCTCAATTCGGTGGCGACAGTGGGCGATCCGCACGAGTTGTACAACGAGGAAATGGGTAGGGGGCATTACAACATCGGAGGCATCTCGCGAAGTGGCTCGGGAACCGAGGAAGATCCGTGGGTGTATGCTCCGCGCGAGCACCGGGCCAATCGCCCGGTGAACTACGTCAGCTTCTGGGACGCCTGCCGCTTTGCCAACTGGCTGCATAACGGCCAGCCGCGCGGCGTGCAAGACTTGGACACGACTGAAGACGGGGCCCATTTCCTAGGCGGCGTGACGCACCCAAATAACACCGACGTCCATCGTGCAACCGGTTGGAGATGGGCCCTGCCCACCGAGGACGAATGGTACAAGGCGGCCTATCACAAGAACAACGGCGCAACCGGCGACTACTACGACTACGCGACCGGGAGTGACACGGCCCCGACGTCAGAACCACCGCCAGGCAGTAATGCGCCGGGTGGCTCGAGCAACTACTATCACGGTGGCTTCGTGGACCGAGTGCTCTTCACTACGGAAGTGGGCGCCTACAGCGCCGGACCGTCCGACAGCCCTTACGGTACGTTCGATCAGGGCGGCAACGTATGGGAGCGGAACGAGACGCTCAGCAGTGGGCGCACGATGCGTGGCTTGCGGGGCGGATCGTATACCGGTCTCAGCGGAAGTTACGTGGATTTGCAGCACGCCTCCTTCCGCTATTGGTTCAAACCAGAGTTTGAGTATGCCAGTGGCAGGGTGCTTGGGTTTCGGGTCGTAAGCGTCCCGGAGCCCAGCGCCGTCGCGCTACTGGCCTGCGGCGCCGTGGCAGGCTTGATGTGGCGGAACCGTCGCCGTTGAATTGCCCGGCCCAGGCCGGTAAGGTATGATCCTACGTAGTCCGGGGTGCGTTTGGTACAACTGCGGGGAGAAGGGGACAGGTACATCTTGCCGGAACGGCCCGAAGGGTGCTTCGCACAAGATGTACCTGTCCCCATTTGCCCTGCGACCCGACAGCAGCAACCCAAGCACGAGGAGTACCGCGATGCGAAAAGCCGCCTGTTTGTTGACGACGCTTTGCGTGACGGCCGCCGTGGCCGCCACCGCCGCCGAGCCGATCTTGGTGCCGATCAAGATCGACGGGCCGAAGCACGATCCGGCCAATCACAGCTACTGGTATGGGCCGTTTTCCGAGTGTTGCTCGGTGGCCGACTTCGACGGCGATGGCGATCTGGACCTGGCCGCCGGCCGCAACTGGTACGAAGCCCCCGACTGGAAGAAGCACGAGGACTTCCGCAGCGGCGCCGAGACCAACGGCCCGGAGACGGACAACAACAGCGAGTTCTCGCTGGACGTCAATCGCGACGGCCGGCCCGACGTGGTCAGCTCCGGCTGGATGCGGATGAAGGGCGCCTTCTGGTACGAGAACCCAGGCCCCGAGGGTCTGAAGTCCGGCGCCAAGTGGAAGGCCACCCGCTTCCACGCCGCCCAGAACATGGAAGGCGTGGTCCACGGCGACATCGACGGCGACGGCGACGACGACATCCTCTGCAACCACTGGGCGCCCGTGCCCGGCCAGGCAATGACTTGGTACGAATCGATCGACAAGGCCCCCTGGCTCGTCGAGCATCGTGTGGGCACCGAAGGCGAGCATCACGGCAACGGGCTGGGCGACATCAACGGCGACGACCGCACCGACATCGTCACGCCCTTCGGTTGGTACGAACAACCGGCCAAGGCCACCGAAGGCGACTGGCCATTCCATGCCGACTACACGTTCGAGTACAACGGCCGCTACGCCCCGGCCTCGCACCCGATGCTGGTCTACGACGTCAACGAAGACGGCCGTAACGACATCATCGTCGGCTCGTCGCACACCTACGGCCTGGCGTGGCTCGAGCAGAAGGTCGACGCCGACGGCAAGCGCACGTTCGAGCAACACTGGGCCGAGACCGATTACGGCCAGTTTCACACCATGGCCATGGGCGATCTCAACGGCGACGGCAAGCCCGACCTGGTCAGCGGCAAGCGGCTCTTCGCCCATCACGGCCGCGACACGAGTTGCTACGAGCCGCTGTTCGCCTTCTGGTACGATATCGACGGCGGCAAGTTCACCCGCCACATCCTCTCTTTCAACCACCTTCCCTGGTACCCCGGCCAGAAGAACCACAACCCGCCGCCCAACGGCGCGATCGCGGTCGGCATGAAGGTCTACGTGATCGACATGGACAAGGACGGCCGCAACGACGTGGTGGCCCCCGGCAAGTCCGGCCTTTACGTCTTCTACAACCAGGCCACCGCCCCGCTGCCCCGTCAGAAGCCGATCCTCACACCGGAGGAGACGTATCCGAGCTGGGTGCCGTGGCATAAGTAAAGTCTACTCCGTGGGATGTGGCAACCGGCGTGGCACAGCGTCCGGGAGAGAACAGGAGGCAACGACGCGACTTGGACCTGAAATGTGGAACGCAAGGAAGCCATACTATGACAGCTTGGTTCTCGCCGCCCATGGTGATGCGCTGACGGAGCAGCCAGCCGCACGCCAAAGTGACATAACCACGGTCTTCCCCGCCTACGAGAAGTTCTGGCGGTACCATGTGTGTCCTGCGACTCGACGACCTGACGGAATCGACTTTCGCCATGGAGTCGCCGATATCATCAGCATCATCGTCCAGCGCAACTACACTGTCTTCGTCTACGTCGTCGAGTCTCGTGAGCTCCTTGCGAAGGCCATGCATGGCGACGCTGGTCCGAGAAATCGAGACTACTACTGTTCCCTGATGTACGCTGGAAATGCGCTGCAGGTGCTCACAGAGCTTCAGAACGCTATCTGCGGAAGGCCGACGTCAGGCGGACTGGGCACCGTCAGGTGTTTGTCGGCCAAACTGGGAGTCCCACTCGATCCTTTTCCCGACTGGAACGACAACTGGAAGGCAGAGAGGGAATCAGCGGCCAACTACCGCAACTATGTCACACATCAAGGGTGGGTTTACTCGGTGTATCATCAGGCGAGCGGCAAACAGCTTGTCTGCAAACGCGACGATTTCCAATCCCGCGAACCGTGGACTTGGACACATGCCGCGCGCATGTACAAGGCAAACCCGTCAAGCTGGATTGAAATCGGCGAATCCTGCCGGGGGATCGTAGAAGACACTGTCGCCTTCTTGGACTTAGCTTACGAGAGATTCCTCAAGGTGATGGAGCCGCTTTTGCCTAATCCAGATTATCAGCAACTGTGGGGATGGCGGGACGATCAGCCAACAACGGCAACGGGGAACCGGAGTGCTAGGATTGCGCCCTCGTGGATGTGCGGGAGTACTGCTAGCCCTGTCGATACTCGACCCAAGCCGCCGGGCAGCGGGCAGGAGATCGTATAGGCGCGTGACGCCGTGTGTCCCGCAGACTAGACGAGCCGGATGGGCGACCCTGCTCCACAAGACCGACCGCGCAACCAACGCGCGAATCCGTGGCAAAGGAATGCGATCAAGGATGGCCGGACTGACTATGCGGTTGGCGATCGCAAGAACGACCGGCCCAGGGCTCCTTACTCCCCCAACTCCACCGACAACTCATCAAAGAACTCCGCACACTTCTTCATCTCCGGCATCGAGTCGAGGAAGTCGTAGGAATACTCGAGCCCCACAAGACTCGGGCGGATGCCCAGACGGTGCATCTCGCGGAGGAGTTTCTCTGTCTCGCCGACGCCGGTGCCCCAGGGGACGTCGTGGCCGTCGGGGCCGGCGGCGTTGAGGTCGTGGAGTTGGAGCACGATCAGCCGATCGCCGAGCGTGCGGACGGCCGCCAGCGGGTCGACGCCGGCACGCATCCAGTAGCCGACGTCGCCGCAGGCGCCGATCCGCCGGCTGCGGCCCTTGCAGACCTCGAGCACGCCCTCGGGCCGCCAATACTGCGGCGAGGCCTGCTGGCCGTGGTTGTGCAGGGCGACGTTAATCTCGTACTCGTCGCAGAACTTCTCGATCGTGTCGAGTGCGTCGGGCGACGGCTCGGAGAGGAACGTCTCGATGCCCAGCTTGCGGCCGAACTCAAAAACCTTGCGGCAGCCGGCTTCGTCGCCGGGGATGTTGTGGTAGTAATAGGTCGGCATCCGCACGCCGGCCTCGTCGAGCTTCAGGCGGATCTGCCGTAACTCGTCGTCGCTGAGCGTCGGCTCGAGGTTCTTGGGGATCTCGCCGCTCACCTTCTGGAAGCTGAGCCCTTCGTAATACGGCAACCCGAGTTCGGCCGTCTTGTCCAGCGCCTCGAAGAGCGTGTATTTGTGCAGGCTGTAGGCGGTCATCGCCAGCCGCCAGCCGAGCTTTTCGCGGGCGCGGATGGCGGGCGTCAACCGTCCGCTGGGGATCGTCGGCGCCGGCAGATCGCCCAGGGCGAATTGCACGCCGCCGAGATAGAACCGCAGCATGGCCGGGTCCCAGAAGACGTACGGGTTGTGGGCGATCGTGCAATAGAAGACCCGCCCGCGGCCGTAGTTGCGGACCCAGGCCACGGCGTAATCGCCGTCTTCGCGGATGCAGTTGCCCCGGGCGAGCCCCTGGTCCATGTCGGTCTTGTCGGTGTCGATGCTCAGCACCACGCGCACCCGGCTACGCGAATAGGGCGCGTGGAAGCGAAAGAACTCGTCGCGAAAGTCGAAGCCGTTGCCGCCGAACGGAGCCACAAGCGGATGCGTCGAGTCGTCGAGCTTGATGAACGCGTGCTCGTCGCTCTCGCGATGCGTACAGCCGCGGGCGCCGAGCATGCGGCCGAACTCCGGCCAGTCTTCGTGGGCCCCGGGCCAGTACGTGAAGGCGGCCGACGTGCCGTGTACGCCCATCAGCCCTCCGCCGGTGTAGACGAACTCGACGAGGTTCTGCCGCAGCTCAGGGTCGGTGAAGAGATTGCCCACGTTATTGTTGAAGAAGACGGCGTCGAAACGCTTCAGACTATCGCGGCGGAAGACGGCCGGGTCGCGGCTGACGGTCGTCTCGAAGGCGCCGGTCCGCTTGCCCATCATGGCGAAAGCCAGGTTGGCGTAGGGGATCGAACCGTGGCCGCCGTAGCCCACGTTGGCGTCGTAGATCAGCAGCTTCCGCGGCTGGGCGGGTTGGGCCGGGGCCTGGGCTGGAATGGCCGCTTCGATCTTCGCTCGTTGTGGTGGCGGGACAACGAACGGCGGTTTGGCCGCGTCGGCCGCAACGGCCGGCGAACACGTAACGGCGAAGAAGCAGCATGATGCGAGCAAAGTGAGGCGGGTGATTCTGACGCTGTGTTGCATGGTCGGGTCTCCGTTGGGACCGTTTGGCAGTTGCATTGGAGCCGTTTAGCAGTCGCCGGCACGGCGACTCTCGTAGGATAGCATGTTTCGACGTCACGTCGCCGTTCCGGCGACGGCTAAACGGAGGTTGCTTGTCATGTTTGTGTTCACGGTGACGCCGCCCGATACCAAAACGTCCGCCAATAGGCCTCGTCCGTGGCGTAAACGTCGATCGGGTCGGTGGCGATATCGAAATCCCCCGGCAACACGCCGTAGTTCTTCATTTCGCGGATGTAGTTCGCGCTGGGGCTCTCCGGCGTGCCGCCGTCCATGATGGCGTAGGTGCCGTTGGCCACGGCGCCGCAGTCGAGCCAGAGCCGTACGATCGCCACCTGCCGGGGTGAAACCACCACGTCGTAATGGCTGCCGTCGATCCGGGTCATCAACTTGCTGGCCCCGCTGCCGATGGCTCGCGGCGGCCGATTGCCGTGGGCGTTGCGGCCGTCGACCACTTCACCCAATCGTGAGACCAGCGCCACGTACGAAACCAGCACGCGGCCGCGGCCGTGGGACGGGACGTCGCGGTCTGCCGCCAGCGAAATATCGCCGTCGCGTTTGTTCGGGCCGTGACATTCAACGCAGTGTTCGTCGAGGATCGGTTGGATGTGCCGGCGAAAATCGACGATCTGCGGCAGGTCGGCAATCGGCTCGATCGGGCTGGGGCGCCGGCTCGCGGCCAGCAGCGTCGCCGTGCCCGGGTTTTGCGGGGCGACCGTTCGCGGCTCGTGACATCCCACACACCCGGTGACTTCGCCCGGCTGCACGGTGACAAAGCTCTGCATCTTCTTCACGGCCAGGTCGTTCTCGTCCAGCGCCACGAAGAACAGGCTCCGCATGGCCGGCACTTCCATGTAGGCCGAGCCGTCGGGCTCGACCGGCACGGTGCCCAGGATCCGCGCGATGGTAAACGGGCCCCAGAGACTCACGCCGTCGAAACCGGGGCTGTTGTGAAACGGGGCCGGTAACTGCTCCAACACCAGCAGCCGTTTGATCTCGCCGAGCCCGACGCCCTGCATGTTACGTCCGCGGGTGACGTCTGAGAGGATCAGCCGGCCGGTGGCTTCCGCCGCATCGCGCCGCACGGCAGTCACTCGCTCACGAACCCGTGGCCGCAACGCGACCGGTTCGTGCAGCATCATCTGTGCGTTCGGGTTCGTCAGACGATGCAGCAACCGCGTGTTGCCCTGATCGTCCATCAGATGAAGTTCCCGAGCCTGGGCGACCAGGAAGCGATCGGCTGCCACCGGGCACGGATCGCGCCACGCGCCGCCGGGATGCACCCGCCGCGCGAACGGTTGATGATCGGGCCCCAGCCGAGGGTCGATAATCGTGATGAAACCCTGATGTTCCTTCCGGCCGTGTCCGGGCGAAAAGACCGCCACGACGTTGCGCGTCCCGGGAATCGGCCTCGCGTCGAGCATTGCCTCGGCCCCCGGCACGTTGTTGTAGTGTACGAGCTTGCCCTGCCGTGCGGCGATGTTGTGGGGCATGCCCGTCGGATACATATTGCCGAAGTACGTCATCTGCCCGGTGCCGTCGGCGGCGACCGTCCAGAGATGATGGTAGCAGAGTTGGCTGCGGTCGTTGTATTCCCAGCGCGTGTAGAGCAGCCGCCCGTCGGGCA
This sequence comes from uncultured Planctomycetaceae bacterium, assembly GCA_964472545.1. GTDB lineage: Bacteria > Planctomycetota > Planctomycetia > Pirellulales > Thermoguttaceae > CAYYNP01. The sequence goes on from CAYYNP010000004.1 coordinate 71,075, forward strand.
GCACCGAGGGCGTGTTCTCGGTGACCGCGTTGCTGCTGATCGGGCGGACGTTCCCGCCGTCGGCGTCGCAACGGTAGAGGATGGCCACCGGCACCTTCCAACACGCCACCCAACGGTTGCAGCGCGACGAACAGAAGACGATGTCGCCGTCCGGCAGATAGGCCGGCTCGACGTCGTCGCACGGCCCGTCGGTCAACTGCCGCAGGGCCGTGCCGTCGACGTTGATCTCATACAGGTGATAATGTTCCGTGTCGCCTTGGCGATAGGAAAAGAGGATCTTCCCAGCGTCGTAATGCAGCCGCGGGTCGCGCACGCCGCCGGTAGGGTCGTCCAACAGGACCTTTACTTCGCCGGTTTGCAGGTTCAACCGCAGGAGTTGCCCACCGACGGAATAGGCCTTCTGATCGGGATTGTCGCAGTAGTAGCCGAAGTTGGCATAGTAGTGCGGATCTTCCCCGAAGGGCCGCACGGCGAAGATGGCTTCCGCGACGTCGTCCGGCAGGGCGGGTTCGTCGTCGGCCCACGTCGAAACGCCGTTCACCGCCACCAAGACGGTCCAGCCGATAAGTCGGAGAGTCTTCATTCGATTCCTGCCTGGTATGTAGCCCGGTGGCAATGTAGCCGTTTGGTGCGGGGGCGTCAACTTCGTGCATGCGGAAGGGTGGCTGGGGCAGAGCGCAGCGGTGCCCCAGAGTGCTGACACATCGGGATCAGTCACCGGGGCACCGCTGCGCTTTGCCCCGGCCACCCATCGCCAGAATTTGGCGCGAAAGGGCACACTTCGCCAAAGTCTGGCGACTTCGGCTACGAGAAACTTGTTGCAGCCAGCAAAGCGGCGGTTTATGCTGATCAGGCGGCGGCGATCTCATGCATTCTTCAGGAGGTGGCGACGATGCGAATCGCGTTTTTCGGCAGTGTGTGGCTGTGTTGCATCGGTTTGGTTGCGTTGGCCCGTGGGGAGGTGGTCGTCTCCAACGTCTACGAGAACCTCGACGCCGGCCGCGACCTTGGCCCCGTGGCCGTGAGCCTATCTCGCGTGGGGGCCAAAGGCGATTTCACCAAGGGCATCACGCCGATGATCGGCGGCCGGAAACTGCCGGCACAGGTCGACGTGTTGCGGCGAGCGGCGGACGGATCGATCCGCCACGCCCTGGTCTCACTCGTGTTGCCCAACGTGCCCGCCGATGGCAGCCTGAAGGTCGATTGGCTCAACGAGAAGCCGCCTGAACCGCCGGCGTTCACGTGGGGCTTCGAGCGAGCAAAGTTCGACGTGAAGCTCCTTCTGACGACGCAAGCCGGCGATGTGCTCACGTCCGACGTAGGCCGGCTCACCGACGACGCCTTTTCCGCGTCGCGGCGCGTAAAGGTCCTTCACGACGGCCCGGTGATGAAGGAATTCGAGATCCACGACGTTCCGACCGACAACGACGGCCGGCCGGATCCGCATCTGGAGATCTTCTGGCGGCTGCGCGTCTTCACCGGGCAGCCGAGCGTCCGCGTGGCCGCCGTGGTCGAGCGGTGCAAGGACCGCAACCCCGGCGGCCCCGAGCCGATCCAATACAAGTTCTCCGGCGTGAAGCTGCTCTGCGGCGAGCGAGTACTTTACAAAGAGGGCCCTTACGACCACGTCGACCAGACGCGGTATCGGATTCTCGCCTGGACCGCCGGCCCGCTGGAGAATCTCCACCGCCGGCCCAACTATGCCTACTGGCAGAAGGGCCGCTTCGTGCCGGAGTATCGTTGGGTCAACGCCAAGACGGCCGACGAAGTGGATCGCTTCTACGACGTGCGGAATCCGATGCGGGCCAAGCCACGGCGACGGCAGGGGATCTTTGAGAGCGGCATCATCTTGCGGCACATGCCCAACACGGGCGGACGCTGGGACCTGGGACCGTATCCCTCTTGGACCGCGGCCTATCTGCTGGCCGGCGGGGGACCGGAAACGTATCGGGCAATCTTGCACGCCGACGGCAACGGCGGCGGGGCGTTCTTTGTTCACGTCCGCCAGAACGGTGCGCCGGGATACAACATCTTCAACGTCAAACAGCCGCCGCTGGACAAGGGTCACCGCATCCCGCTCTACGAGTTGCCCGACGGCAGCCGGCCGGCCGCCCAGTGCGATCACGCCCATGCCCCGTCGATCGGCTACATCAGCTACCTGTTGACCGGCGACAAGTATTACGCCGAGGAACTCAGTTTCTGGGCCGCCTATCATTTGGGCGAGTGGCCGCACAAGGGGCTGAAGTGGCAGGCGATGGACCGCAGCTTCGCCTGGAGCCTCCGCCAGGTGGTCGATGCCGCGTACGTCTTGCCGGACGATCATCCGCTGTTGAGCTACGTCACCGACGCCGTGAACCGCTGCCTGGACGAGATGACCGCCGGGCTGGTCGAGTCGGGCCGGCGCGTGCATTGTCCGTCGGCCGGCCCGTTTCAATGTTCCGGGCGGCAGAACTGGGTCAACGCGATGCGGTGTTCCACTTGGATGTACGCGTGGGTGGTTTGGGCCCTGGGCAACGCGGCCGACAAAGGCTTCGACAAGGCCCCGGCGGTCCGCGATTGGGCGGCCGAGTACATCGTCGGGCTGTACACGTCCGACGACGAGTTTACCGCGCCGGACGGCAAGACTTATCGCTACGATCCCCGCGACGCGATGCCGTACTCGACCGCCATCGCGGTACTGAAGACGGAGGTCGTCGAAGGCAAGGCCGCGGCGGCCGACGCCTCGGACGGCGGTGCGTCGAAAACGGTCCACGTCGTGAAGCGTCTCGACGGGCCGCCGCAGTACTTGGACAACTACGGGGCCGTGTGGTACTACACCAAGCTGAACGTCGACAACGGCTGGTACGACGAGCGCGGCCTGGACCACCTGCCGGATTCCCGCGGCGTGTGGCCGTTGCGGTCGGCAGGTTTCGGCGGCGGGTTGATGTTCTGGGCCTACGACCGCAAGCAGCGCCCCCACTTCAACTATCACCTGCAAGCGATGACCGGTCTGTCGATCGCGGTCGAGGCCGGCGTGCCCAACGCCGAAGAGGCTTGGCAGCGGATGATCGAGTTCGGCGGACACAAGGGCGAGTATGGTATCCAGATCGTGCCGCGGGCGGAGGGGTTCGAGTTCTAAGGAGATGATCGTCCCCGGGGCCGGGCCATCCCCCGCTTCACATTCCCCCAACGGGAGACCGAACATGAGCAACCGATATCGCTGCAATCGTCTGGCGGCGTGCATCTTGGCCGGCGGTGCCTTCTGGCTGCTTGCCGGCGCGGCCTTCGCCTTGGAGAAGGACGTCGTGGTTTCGGTTTATCAGGGGCCTTGCGACGACGGGGATTTCACCGCCAACTTGGCCACGGCCCGCCGGGCCATCGAGCAGGCTCGCGCCCGGGGAAGCCATTTCCTGGTGTTGCCGGAGGAATTCCTCTCCGGCTGCAACACGCTCGAAAACCTGCGGCGCGGTGCCCGGCGGATGGACGATCCGCAGTTGCAGGCGTTCATCCGGCAGACCGCCGAACACGACCTGGTCGTATTGGCCGGGCTGGCCCGACTGACCGACGAAGGCATCTACAACAGCATCCTGGTGATTCAAAGCGGGAAGCTGCTGGGGATCTACGACAAGGTGATTCTGACCGGGGGCGAGAAGCGGGAGTACGGCGTTCTGCCGGGCAAGGCGGTGCCGGTCTTCGAGGCGCACGGCGCACGGTTCGCCGTGGTCGTCTGCCACGATAGCTCGTTTCCGCACCCTGCGCTGCTGGCCCGGCTGAAGGGGGCGGAATTACTGTTCACGCCGCACTACAACCACATCGGCCCGCAGACCGTCGACGACCACCGCAAGTGGGTCCGCAACTGCCACGTGGGGCTGGCCTGCCAGATGAAGATGGCCGTGGCCCGAGCCAACGTCGTGCTGACCGACCAGAAGGACCGCCTCGGATACGGCGAGGCCTTCATCGTCAGTCCACAGGGCGAGATGCTCGCCCGGGCGGAGCTCTTCCGCAGCGAACTGGTCACCGCGCGGATCACCCCGGCCATGTTCCGGCATCCTTACGTGTGGGCCGATTTAGAGGAAGTGCCGGCATGGCTTCGGGCCGAATTGGCAGATCAGTTGCGGAAGGAGACAGCCCCGGCGTCCGAACGGGAAAGATAACGACCGAGTCAACAGGAGTGCGTGACCATGTCTTCCAGCAGCAGGACGTCTCGGACCGCGGCTTCTGAATTCTCGCGACTTCGATTTCTCGGGTGGCCCCGACGCTCTTCCGCAGTCGGCGTTGCCACTTCTTTGGCATGGCCGGAAAAGCGTCGGGGTTGCGCAGCAACAAGAGGTCTCGTCTCCGATCGCGCTGCCTCTTGTGGCTACGCCGCCCGGACACTCCTGCAGATTCAGCTACTCCTGGTGCCTGCCGTCATGCTGGGGTTCGGGAGTCTTGCGAAAGGTGCCGACGGCGCGAAGTCGTTGTCGTTGGACGATCCGAAGTACGACTCGATGAAGGCCGAGTTTCTCGACGTCGATCCGGCGCTGGCGGCCGAGGTCGTGTTGGCCGATCAGTTTGGCGAAGGGACCGAAGTGTTCGCCCGGGCCGACGGACAGAATCCGCTCGAACTGCGGATCGACGAAGGCGGCTTCATGGGCTGGCACACGTTTGGCGGGACCTACTGGGCCGACAACTTGCTGCACGGCCGCAAGTCGCTGGCACGATTGATGACCGGCGGCAGCCCACACAACAACGGACCTGTCGGCGGCGCCAGTGTGGGCAACGACTACGCCACGGCGGTGGCCCATCCCGAGCGGATCTTCCGCCGCGACGAGTGGGCGGCCGGATCGGGCACGCGGCTGTGGATCGGGGCCGGCTCGCGCAAGACGTTCCTGCTGCCGTTGTTCGAGAGGCTGGAATACGGCCCGGCCAATCGGATCTGCTTCGAGGTCGAGTTGCCGCCGGATCGTATGCGGTTCGCGCCCCAAGGCGACACTCGCGACGGCGGCGATCCGGGCCGCGCCCAGTTGGTCAATCCCGAGGTATCGCACGATCACCTCGACTGGGTCCGGGCGGAGTTGGGCACCTACACGTCGGTTTACGGGTCCGATCTGCTCAATTGGACCGCCAACCCGGAAACCGGCGGGACGTTCAACCCCGGCGGGTGTCACTTCTACCACAAGCCGGCGTCTTATCGGCGGTATCCGCTGGATCGGGCGTACGCGCTGAGCGAGAACACGATCGTCTTCTGCTTCGGCCCGGCCCCGAGCGGCGTGCGCAGCGGCATGCGGCCGCCACATTGCATCAACCCGCTGATGACCGTGGTGGACGATAACGCCGCGGGGCTGACCGACGGCTATCAGTACATCCCGTATCTGACCCGGGTCTACTTCGACGTCCTCTCGACGGAGACGAAACACCCGGCCACGGTGAAGTACAACAAGGTCTGGGTGATGTACGAGAAGAACGACATCCAGGCGCTCAGCGGCCGCGGCTCGGTGATGGGTGTCGATCTGGTGACACGTGGGCAGCCCGCCGTCTATCCGTTTACGGTGTTCAACGACGCCGCCGAGGATCGCACGTATCGCGTGACCGTGATGGCCGGCGGCAACCTGGCCCGCGATGCGGCGACCGATGCGTTGCGGATCTACATCGATGCCAACCGCAACGGGCGCCGCGACGCCGGCGAAAACGAAGAACTCGTACCGGCCGGTACGGTCACGCTGCGGGCGAAGACCGACCTGGACCTGATCGCCGTGCATCGGCCGAACTTCGAGAGCACCTACGACACCAACCAGCGTCACGGCCGCCGCTTCGCCCCGGCCGGTATCACGCTGCAAGAGTTGGGTCGAATGCGGATGACGTCGTATGCGATCCGCACGTGGCGGGGAACCGCCGCCGAAGTGGCCGACAAGCGGGCCGTGCTCGCGGCGCTACGTTACCCTGCGCCCGAAAGCCTCTACGAAACCCAAGCCGCGTTGAACCACGACAAGCCCGACAACCCACGGCTGATCCGCAACACGCCGGATTATCGGATGGCGTTGCGGAAGCTGGCGGGGCGGGGCGGGGATTGAGGGGGGCTAATGCCTCGGCCCTCGACCCCACCCATCCATCTCGCTGTTGCCGAGTACAGGTCCCCGCCGATCAACACAGCCCGCATTGCCCCAGCGTCTTGCCGATCTTCGGCCAGCCGGCTTTGGCCAGCGAGGCGGACGAACACTTCAACACGATCAACGTTTCGTCGTCCAGCCCGAAGGCCACGCGGTTCGGCCCCAGGATCGTGCCGGCCGAGCGGACCGGCGAGCCGACTTTGGCCGTGAAACGAACTTTGGCCTGGAAGTCGACCGCATGAATCCGGCCGGTGTTGTCGCCGAAGTAGATCACGTCGTCGTCGCCGATCACCGCCGTCGATTCGACTGGTCCAGCCGCCTTGTGCTGCCAACGGATCTTGTGCGAGTTGCCGTCGACGCAGACCAACAGGCCCCGAGGATCTTGCCCGCGCCGCGATTGGCTTACGCCGACGTAGATCTGTCCTTGGCGGTCGATCACCGGCGAGGCCAGCATCTGGCCGGGGATTTCGGTCTTCCAGAGCAATTTCCCCGAGGCGGCGAAGCCGTAGAGGCACTCGTCGCGGCCGGCGACGATCAGGTTGCCGTCTTCAGAAACGGCCGGCCAGGAGTGGATGTACCAGCCGGTGTAGCCTTGCTCGGCGACGTGGTCGAAGAGGTTCGTGCCCGAGCGGTCGTCGAGTCGGATGGCGAACAGGTAGCCGTCCTCCGAGCCGATGTAGAGCGCGCCTTGGTGGATCACACCCGGGGCATTGAGCTTCTGCCGCGAGCGGAAGTAGCGCTTTCGGGCGGACTTGCCGTCGGCGTCGATCTTGATCAGGCCGCCGTCGACGGCGCTGATCCAGGTGTTGCCGTCGGCGTCGGCGACCGGGGCGGCGTATCCCAGCGGCTCGCCCACGCTGGCCGGCATATAGACCTGCTTGCCCTCGAAGGTCAAACAGTGAAGGCTGCCGTCGCTGCAATGCAGCCGCAGCGTGCCGTCGGGCGCCACCACGACCGGCCCCGGCGCGCGGCTGCCGGTGACGTATTCCCAGCAGATCTTCGGCTCGCCGTCGCTTTCCTCCAGAGCGTAGAGCCGCTGGTTGAGGTGGACGAACACGCGGCCGGTTTCGTCGACCGCCGGCGCGGCCGACAGCGGCGAAATGAGGCCCTCGCTGCGCGGCTCTTCGGGAAACGCCCAAGCAAACTCCTCCGGACGGACCGGCTTGGGGCGGGGCTTCGGACGCGGCGGCTCCGGCGCGGGTTCGGCCCGCGGGGCCTTTTTGGTGGGCGGTTCGTCGGGGCGCGACGGCTTGGGACGCGACGGGCGCGGAGCCGAGGGTTTGGCCGGACGCGCCGTAGGCGGCGCGCTGGGACCGGCTTGCACGGGGGCCGACGGTTTGGCCGCCTTCTGCGGGTGTCTCGGTGTGGTGCGGCGAGTCTCCTGCGGCGGGGCCGACGGTTGTGGCGCCGCGGTGGTCTCCGGCGGCGGTTGTACGGGCGCCGGCTGAGAGGGTGCCGGTGCGCTGGGTGCCGGCTGTTGGACCTCCGGGACCGGTGCCGGCGGGGCCGCTTGCATCGGCGGCTGTTGGGGCGTTGGGGCGGCCGGCTGCGCCGGAGCGGGGGCTTGTTGTGGGGCGGTTGCCGGCTGTTGGACGACCGGTTGGGCAGGCGGTGGTGCCAAGGGCGGCTGTGGCGGGGCGGCAAGTGGCGAAACAGCCCCGGCCGGGGGTTGTTGCGCCGGAGGCAATTGTACGGCCGGTTGTTGCGGTGCGGCCGGCTGCTGGATCGGCTGTTGCGGGGCGGGCGGTTGCTGAGGCGGCGGTTGCTGAGGCGGCAATGTCGGCGGCGGGGCGGTCGGCTGTTGCGGCGGGAGCGGCGGTTGCGGGGCGGCCGGCTGCGGCGGTGAGGCCATGGGCGGTTGCACGGGCACGGCGCCCGGCGGAGCGGGCCGATAGCCGGCCGGTGCGGCGGGAACGCCCGGGGAGGCCGGCGGAACGCCCGGTTGCGCCGGCGCAGCCCCACCGGCGACCGGCCGAAACAGCCCCACCGCCTGCCGCCCACATTGTGGACAGCTATACGGCTGGGCCGGCCGCTGGAGTTGGTGACCGCAGCTAGTGCAGCGAAACGTCTTCATATCGGGCTATTCTCTCATCGCACGGCCCCTCATCGTACGGCCCCTCACGCACGGCCCTTTATCGTACGGCAACGGCGGCCTTGGTGTAGACCTTGCCGTTGTCGCGCAGCACGATCCAGCCGAGCACTTCGGCGATCTCCACGCCTCGGGTGGCGGCCGTGTGGCGGGTCGAGTCGAAGCGCTCGCCGGGATGCACCAACTCGATCGTGTTCGAGATGCCGGACTCGTCGCAGATCTCCCGCAGCCACGCCAACAGCGCATCTTCCATCGGGTTCGGCCCGGGGCGGATCTTGGGTTGCCAGCGATAATAGGCCTCGCCGACCTCCTTCAACAGCGGCGGCAGTTTTTCGGCCGCGACCGAGCGGAAGACCAACAGTTGGCCGACCAACGAACAGGCCCCCGGCTCGCCCTGCAACACGCCGCCGAGCAGTTGCTGCCGCTGGAAATCGAGCGCCGGATTCTCGGCCAGTTTGTCGCCGAGGATCGCCCGTTGCCAGTCGCCGCTGGCGGCCGAGTCGTCCGACTCCTCGGGCTCCTCGGGCATAAGCTGCGAGAGCAGGTTCTGCTGAAGCTGCCCGGCCGAGCTACTTAGGGCAGCGATGATCTCGTCGCGGACCTGGCCCAACATCCGGGCCGTCGACTCGCCGGAGGCGGCCGACGGCTGCTGAGCCAGCGTGCCAACGGCTGCTTCGATGGCGCCCAGCTTCTCGGCCAGCGGCTGCAGCGTGTTCTTGATCGTGTTTTCGTCGACGGACGCATCCGCCGGTTGCGTCGCGTCTGCCGGCGCGCCGGGCCGGCTCGGCGATTCGGCCTCGGCCAGTTGGTCGAGCTTCTGGTCCAGCGCGTCGATCTTCTCGGCCAACGGTCCGATGTCCACCCCGCCGTTGTCCGGGGCGTTTGCCTGCGTATCCCGTTGTGTCAGATACGCGAGCACCTGCTTGTCGGCGCCGTCGAGAAGCTCCCGGATCTCACCCAGCCGCTGCGTAAGCTGCTGCAACTCGCCGGCGTCGCCGGCCGACGCGTCGCCGGCGGTCGGCAACTCGGGGACATCGATCCGGCCCGAATTCTCGTCGTCTTTCTTGCCAAACAGTGCGGCCATCGAGTGCGCTCCGCGGGGAGGTTAGGGAATCGGGATCAGCGGCCGGGCCCCAGTTCGATGTTGTCCAACCCGCCGGTGTCGAGGTAGTAACGCTCGTCGGCCAAAGTGCGCCAACTGAAGGTCACGTTCTCGTCGAGCATCGCATCTTCGCCGGCGACCATCCCGGTGACCGACTCCACCTCGAGATGCTCCTCTTCGTCCTTGGTGGCGTTCTTGCGCTTGATCTTCACCGTGACTTCGGTCGGCCCGATACGGTCGCCGACCTCCATCTTCAAGTAGTAGACCGGCGTGGCCTGGGCCTCTTCGCCCGGGCTGAGCTTCCGCCCGATGAGCACCCGCTGTGAACTGGTCGTAAACTCGGTGATCTCTTCGCGGGCCTGGTCTTCGGCGGGCTGGAAGAGGATGCGTTCCGGGCGGATGCCGGAGGTGGCGTCGGTCATCACGCCCCAGTAGTACGAGTTGTCGAACACCCGGCCTTTCATCTCGAACTTGAACTGCGGCAGCATGCCCTGCTTGGCCATGAATTCGATCGCCGCACCGACCACTACCGGGCTTTTCGGATCGATGATCACGCCCGGGTTGTGGCCCTTTTCGTCTTGATACGGATACCAGTTGCCGGCGTAGTGGTTGTGCATGGGCACGATCCGCGAGGGGGCCAGCGGCACGTACATCTGCACGAGTTGCTGGATAAAATCGAGCTTCGACGGCTGGCCGGCCAACAGCACGATGTCGGTATCGTTATCGACGATCCGCTCGCAATAGTCGAACAGCAACTCGTCGAATACGTCGTGTACCACGCCCTCGAACTCGTCGCGGTTGAAGACCAGGTCGAGTTCCTGTTGGGCGTTGTAGTAGCCCGGGCCGCGGATCTTGTCGAACGTCTCTTGCAGCCCATCGACTAGCGACGGGTCGACCACCTCGGGATCAACGTGTGAGATCGGCTCGTCGGTGACGTCGTCTACGGCGTTGTTCAGGTAGGCCTGGGCCAGGGGGACGAACAGCCGGTTGATCCAGTTGACGCGTTGGGTGCGGAGTTCGCGGTTGCGCGGCACCTCGGGGCCGAAGAGCAGTTGCACGTCCTCGTCTTCTAAGGCCAAGGCGTCGGCGAAAGCGGGCACGATGATCGTCTCCAGCAGCCGCTTGACGAGTTGGTCGCCGCCGAGGTAGATGCCGTCCTGGTGGATCACTTCGCCGCGGATGGCGTCGTCGATCTTCGACTCGAAGTTGTACTTCGCGATCATCAAGTCGGTGGTGCCGCCGCCGATGTCGATGCAGGCGATTCGGATCTCGTTGGCGGCGTCGCCGAAGGTCTCCTTCTCGGCCCCGCGGCGGCGCGGCGTGGCCCCGGGACGGCGAACGCCGGAGCGCTGCGCGCCCGGCCGCTGTACACCGGGGCGTCCACGGCGGCGTCCGGCCGGCGCGCCGGCGGTCAGCTGGGGCGCTTCTTCGGGCTTCGGCGGCGGGAGTTCGCGTACCTGGCGGAGCGTGCGGAACCAGAGCCTGGGGTCCTGGCCGAGCATCCGCATCTCGCTCCAGATGTAGGTCAGGTGGACGGCGCTGGCCTCGTCGATGTTGAGGTTCAATTCCGGCTCGACGCCCTGGTTCTTGCCCAGCGTGCGCGAGAAGACGTTGATCGCCTTGTTGACCTGGGCGGCCAGGCGCTGGCGCTCGGCCACGATCATGCCGCTGGGGTAGCTTAGCGTGATGGTGCGAATCTCGCGCGTGCGGCCGGCGTCGCCGGAGGCGCTGCGATAGGCCATCGAATTGACGTAGCCGTAGGCCTGCGTGAGCAACTCGTAAATGGCCGCGGTCATCATGCAGCGCGGGGCGTGGCGGGGCTTCAGCGGCGTGTCGGAGGCGAACTCGTGCTCGGCCGGCTCGCGGTCTTCCAGCAGGAAATCGCGGTCGTCTTCATGCACGAACTTCATGAACGGCCCTTGCAGCGTCGAGGCGTACGTGCCCGAGCGGCAGCGGTCGGCCGGATCGGCCATGTGCCAATTGGCCCCTTCCAGCCAGCTTGCGTCGTCGGCCCAAAGATAGCGCTTGGGGGAACTCAGGCCGGTGCGGATGTCGCCTTCGGCCCGCATCACCTGGACCACGTCGTCGGCCTCGCGCCCCAGCCGGACCATCGAGAGGTCGTCGAACAGCGGCGGCGTGACGGTCACCTCGACCTTGCTCTGTTTGGCCTGCTTCTTCTTGCGGCGGAAGAGGCCGCCGCCGTCGGTTTCCTCGACCGCGTGGTACTCGATCTTCTTCTGGCCCATCGGCGCCAGATAGGGAGAATTGCACCAATGGGTCTTCGACGAGAACCAGCGGGCGTCGGGGATGCTGACGTACTGGCCCTCTTCGTCCCAGGCGTCGAAGTGATAGCGGTTGAGCAGCTCGAACGGCAGCATCTGCGGTGTCTGACTGATCTCGCCGGCCAACTCCAGCAGCAGCGCCCCGGTGCGGCTGTTGCCGAAATCGACCACCATGTGCACGTGCTTGGCGTCGCCGGCGGTGGCCGTGGCGGGGCGGATGCAGAGTTCGATCTCGGGCATCCCCTTCAGCGGCCGGCCCTGTACGTCGAGCAGACCCCGCAGGTGGATCACGAAATCCTTGGTCAGCGCACTGGGCTCGCAGAAATAGCCGATCTGCGGATCGCCGCAAGTGGTGTCGACGACCAAGAACAGCTTGCTGGTGCCCGACTGGATCACCTGCCACTGGATGTAAGGGAACTGCCGCGGCTCTTCGTCCTCGGCTCCCGTTCCGGTGCGGCAGCGTTGCCATCCGTAGCCGATCTGCGCCGTCTGGAAGCGGGCTCCGCCGCGCAGCGGCACGCAAACGGTCTGCACTCCGGTGTTTGCGAACAATACGTGCATGTCGTCTTCCTCATAAAGCCGCGACCGATGGTCGCGCCGGCGGCCGTGTTCGTTGTCGCCGTATTTGTCGTCGCCGTATTCGTTATCGCCGTATTCGTTATTGTCGTATTTGCTGCCGTTTCGCGACGGAAAGTGGACTCCGCTGCGGGCGCGACCACCGGTCGCGGCTTTGTGGCCGACGGTCGCGGCGTTGCGCTTTCGGCTTACTTCTCAAAGGGCTCCAGCATGTGGATCAACTCCCCGTTGCCCGGCGGCAGCTTGATGTGCTCGCCGGCGCCAAGGGCCAAGGCCAGCGGCAGCCGCTTGGTCATCCGCTTGACAAACGCCCCCATCAGGCCGAAGCGGTCGTAGTCCTTGCCGTCGTCGTCCTCTTTGTCGTCGGCCCGTGTGCCCTCAATCGGGCCGCCCTTGTCCGGTGGCTTGATCGGTATCTGGTCGGGGCCGGGGTTCATCACGTAGTCGTTGAGGATGATGCGGACGTATTTCCGCCGCGCCCGGCGCCGGGCCGCCTCGTCGCGGGTCTTCAGGTTCACCACCGGCCCGAGTTCGTCGATGAGTTGATCGAGCACCTTTTCGGTCAGCAGGTAGTCGCGCAGGTATCGTGTGAAGGAGCCGATATCGGCCGGGTCGAGCCACGGCCCGCCGTCGGCATGCGCCTTGCAGTATTCCTCCCAGCGTTTGGGCACGGCCACGGTGGCCCATTCGTGCAGAAAGTTGCGAAGCTGCCGTGGCAGCGGATCGCCGTGGCGCCGGCTTTGGGTGTCGATGCAGTCGGAGACCGAAAACTCGTCGCCGTCGGACACGCACAGCGACTCCTGCAACGCGTGTACCCGATAGTAGACCATCTCCTCGCTCGATTGCAGCCACTCGACCACGCGCCGGGCGGCGGCCAGGCGTTTCTCGCGGTCGACGTTGGCGTCGGGGTCGACGACCCAATCGCGCGAGAGTTGCAGCAGCCGGTTCTTGACCTCGATGATCTTCTTCTGCAACTGGTCCTGCTTGTCTTCGGCAGTGGTCACGCCGCGGATGCCGGCGCTGATCAGCGACAGCCCGCCGTCGGCGTCGGCCATGCACGTGTCCCAGCGCTGCTCCGGTGCCCGAACGTACTGCTGGACCATCTCGGACGCCAGGAAGGCCACTTTGGCCCGCTCCCACTTCTCCGGATCGGCCTCCAGTCGTTGTTCGTGATTGGTGTCCCAAGTACCGGGATAGCGGATGGGGTAGGTGTTGGTGAACGACTTCCCCCGGCCGCCAAAATCGTTCATCACTGTCTTCAGTGCGTCGACGAGTTGATCGAGCCGGTTGTCGTAGAGTCCCTTGTCGGCGTATTCCTCGCGGTTGCGGAACTCTTCGTCGATGCCGGTCATACCCACGAACAGCGCGGGCACCTCGTCGCGAACCCTCAGCGGCCAGACCTTTTCGCCGTAGCGGGCTTTGCCCCACTTGTCGATGTGGTGGACCATTTGGGCGGCCACTTCGAGGTTGCCGCCGCGGGAGAGCAACAGCAGGGTCTGGATCTGCAACTCGTCGGTATAGCGCTCGAAGAGATAGGCCACTTTGCCGCGTTTGACGATCTCCATCTGCTCTTCGAGCGTTTCGGCGTCGACCCGCTTGCCCTTCTCGGCCCCCGCCCGACCGGCCCGCATGCCCGGCACGTCGAGAAAGTCCATCTGCTCGACCACCCGCCGCCAATCGTCGTTGAGCCGATGCGGCAGCACGGGCATCACCAGTTCGAGCATGCCGGCCTGGATGGTCTCGAGTTCTTCGGTCCCCATGCCGCTGCCCGGGCGGTAATCCAACACGCAATATTTCTCTTTCTCGATCAGGTGCATATCGGCCCAGTCGACCTTTTCCCAAACCCTGGAGTTGCGGCGCTCGTGGACCTTTGCCCGCTGGCTGTCCAAGAGGAAGCGGACGCCGGCCCAGTGCGTGAAGATGGCCGGGTCGTGATCGCCCAGGGTGATCCGCGCGAGAAAGCTGTTGATCTTGGTAAACAGATTGGTCAGCGATTGCCAGCCGTCCCAGAACAGCGCGGCGGCGGCGGCCACGTAACCCTCTTCGCTGAGCCGGTAGCGGCTCAACAGCCCATTGAGGATCGCTTCCTTGGCCCGAAAACCACGCCGGTCGACGTTCCGCATGTACGAAAAGGCGTCCAGCAGGTCCATCCGCCATTTGCGATCGACCTCGCTGCCGGGAAAGTCGTGGGCGAGGTCTTCGAACAGCTCTTCGAGCTCGGCCTGGGTCCAACTCCGCTCGGGCGTCTTGCATTCGACGTGGAACCCCCGGGCCAAGACCCGCAGCCACTCGACCCGCGTCAGCGCGCGGACCATTACCGGATATTCCGGCGAGACGCTGGCCCCGATGCGATCTTTCGTCGTAAACCGGGTGACCAGCGCGGTGGCTTCGTTCGAGCCGCACTGGGGGTTCAGGTCGTCGTCGAAAGAGAGGTTCTTGTAGTAGGCCGGCTCGCCGAGCGTCTCGTCGCCGCCGATGGGGCAGAAGTCCTCGCTGTGCGGCTTGAGCACCTGGCCAACCAGCAGGCTCTTGCCCACCTGCGACGGCCCATAGACCGCCGCGGCCACCGGCACCTTGGCCGAGGTGTAGAGGCTGCTGGCCAATCGCCTAAGCTGCAAGACCTCGAACTCGTCGCTCTCGACGATCGGCAGCAGGTCGGTCGCCTTTCGCGAGGGATTGAACTCCGAGAGCCAGTCGCAAAGGTCGGTGGCGAGGGCCTCGACCTCTTCCGCCCGCCGGATCAGGTTGCGGTCGCGTTCGTCTGGAAATGGCATCTAGCTAACACCCGTCTGAAAGTAGGGGGCTATCGGCGTTGAAAAGGGGCAGGCACCTCGCCGGCCGATGAGACTGGACCTCCGCTCGGAGCCAGTCCCTTTTCAACTATCATGGGTTCGGTTGTCTATTATCGGCCCGTTCGATGCCCGGGATTTGCCGTAACGTCAACGGGTACCTTTGGGGGACCGGGTCCGATCCGTCGGCCGCCCGGGCCTCGATCATCAAATTGTGCAGCGAATTTGGCAGACCATAGGGCACCCGGGGGCTGTGGATGGTGGCCTTTTGGGTGCCGTCGGACTGTGCCGTGGCAGCCGTCCAGCCGTCGCCGGGGGCTTGGCCGGCGACGTAGACGCGATACTCCAGCGGTTTCTCCGAGGCGGCCGCCAGCACGTCGAGCGTGACGCCGAAATCGGTCGTTCCGCGGTTGATCGTCTCGCTCACCTGCACAAAGCGTTGGCCGGAGACCGTCACGCTGGCAAACGCCTGCTTGCCGCGGTAGGTCGCGCGGATTTCGGTGCCGCCGAGCGTGCGGGCAGTAAACCCGCTCGGTGACGAGGGGGCCAACACGTTCTCGTCCATGCTCTCCAACTTGGCGGGCACCTGATACGGCACGCCGTCTTGCCCTCGGGTCACCACCGCCAGCGGTGGCGTCGTTTGGCCGATCCGTAGCGAGACGTTGTTCGGCACAATCTCGATCTCCGACGAGTTGACGACCTGTATGGTGGCCGTGGTCGTGGCACCTTGCACACCGCCCGGATCGACCGCCGCCACCACCACCCGAGTCGTACCGGGCGAGAGGCCGCGGATGGCCTTGCCGTCGGTGATTTTCACCAGGGCGGGATTCTCCACGCTGATGATCCGGTAGTCGGTCGGCCGTGGCGGCTGTCCGCCACCGGGGGCCAACACGGCGTCGGCAAACACGGTCGCCTCGCCGGTCCAGACGGTCAACGGGTTGGGCTCGACGATCAGCCGCCCCGTGCCGGCCGCCACGCCGCCCACCGAAACCAACATCGGATGGGCCGTCAAATTGCCCAGCCGGGCACCCACGCGGGCTTCGCCGGCCTGACCGGTTGGCTGCACCACGGGTAATTCGCCGGCCTTGCCGACCGAGACGATGTTCTGGTTGGGGGCCTGAAGCTCCAACGCCGGGTCGGCCGTCACGTCGCGGCCGTCGGTGCCGTCGGCCAGGACCTCGATCACGCGGAAGCCGGTCGGCGGGGCGTTGGCGGCCAGCCGCAACACTTCCGGCACGAACCGCAGACCCTCGGCGTTGGCCGGCGGGGCCACGTAGACCGGGTCGATCAACGTCGGATCGATCACCGTCCCTGGCCCGCCGTCGACCCAGATCTTGTCTCGCCAGCCACCCGGCACGCCGATGTAGTTCGGATCGTAGATCTGCACTCCCGTTCCCGGCCCAATCACTCCCGGCCCGATCACACCGGTACCCGGAATCGTGGCCACGCCGCCGGGCACGACCTGCAAGGCGGCCACGGCCTGTTGATCACCCAAACGTGCCACGACCGACGTCCGACCGGGATTGACGCCGCGGACGGCCAAGGCGTCTCGGGCAACCTGGGCGATGTCTTGTTCGCCGACGAACAACTGCACGCCGTGTTCCGGCCCCAGGACGCGCCGCTGCCCGCCCCGCATTCCGGTAACCTGATAGCCCAGCGGTTGGCCGGGGGTAATCGTGGCGTCGGCCGGGGTGATTTGCAGGTCGGTGAGCACGTCGTTGCGGACGGTGATCGGCACGTCGCGATTGAGCTGTTGCTTCCACGCGACCGCCACATTGGCCTGGCCCGGGGCGACGCCGTAGACGTCGCTGCCGGCGTCGATTCGAATGGCCGCGGGGTTCGCTCCGCCCGCGGTGACGGTCAGGTCGGGCTGCACGAACAACTCGTGCGTGCCGCTGGACGCCCGGCCGAGGATCCGCAGCCGCGTGACGTCGCCGACCGACATGGCCGCTTGCGGCGGTTCGACGATCAGTTCGGTAATCGGCTCGTTGTTCACGGTGACGAAGGCGCTGCCGGTCTGGTCGGTCCCGTATACGCTGGCGGTGATGCCCGTCTGGCCCGGGCCGAGGGCGCAGGCTCGATTGCCGCGGATCGCCACGGCCGCCGGGTTATCGCTCTTCAGCACGGCCGAATCGGTGCGGTCGAGACGTTCGCCCGTGTCCGGGTTGACTACCATCACCCGCATCGGCAGCGCCTGGCCCGGGGCCAGTGTGCCGCCGGACGGTTCGATAATCACTGCGCCGTCGATCACGTCGCCGGCGGGCACGACCTCGACTAACAGATTCATCAGCTTGTCGCCGAGTGTAAACGCTACGGCCGTGGTGCCGGGTGCGCGGCCGACCAGTGTCTGCGTCTGGGGCAGGTATTCGACGGTCTCAGAGAACGCCGGCGAAACCGTACACATCTGGCTGACGTCCATCTCGCCGCGGGTGACGGCCACTTCGGTGCCCACGCGGACGCCCTGGCCCACGCGGATGCGAATCGCGCCGGGCTCGACGGCCAGCGTGTCGGCGATCGTGCCCACGTTGACCTCGGCCGGCGCGCTGACAAGTTGCCCGAAGCGGGCGGTAACGGTGCCTTGTCCCGCTTTCACGCCCGTCACCACCGGGCCGTCGACCCGCGCCACGGCCGGGTTGCTCGCCTCGAAGGTCACCGCGGCCAGCGAAGTAATCCGGCCCACGGACTTGCCGCCCTTGCTGCCGTAGACCTCCAGCGGATAGGACTCGCCCGGCTGGAGACCGATCGGCGCGGGCACGATGGCGATGTTGTCGACGTCGAGTTCCGCCAGGACCTCGACCGGCAGCGGCTTCATCGAACGCACGCCCTCGAACTCGGCGTGGACTTCGGTCCGCCCCGGCCGCAGCCCGACCAGCAGTCCGCCATCGGCACTGAGATAGGCGCTGTTCGGCGGCTCGGGCGTGGTGAGCGTGGCCTCGACGGCCACGTAGCGGATGATGCCGTCGGGATATTCGGCCTCGACGCGGAAGTCGTCGAACTCGGCCCCCACCGGGAATCGCACCACGGCGTTCCGCTCGTCGATTTGGTCGCTGAGGATCCGCACCGCAATCGGCCGATCCTTCGGCGGCTGGAACTGCCCGGGGACGTAGGTCGTCGTACTGAAGAGTACCGTGCGGCCGGACACCTCGGCCCGAAGCGTCTGCCGGTGGCCGGGTTGCTTGGCGGTCAACACGGGGGCCTGCCAGCGGACGTACTCGTTCTCGAAGTCTTCCGGCCAGCGGACGTTGGCCGCCGGCTCGACTACGCCTTGGTTGTTGATGACGATCGTGTATTGCTGCGACGCTCCCACCGGCAAATACTCGCCCGGCGGATCGCGGAGCACCTGGACTTCGACGCCGGCAGCGTTCGGGTCGGGCGCCTGCGTCTTGGCCGCGATCACGGCGATCGCCTCCTGCCCGCCGTAGCCGGCCGTCAACTCGTATTCGCCTTCGCCGTCCTGCGGCACGCTCGCCGTAGGACGCAGACCGTCGGCCGCCGGAGTCCACACCAGGTCATCCGGCACGGTCCACGCAACCGCTTCCGGCTGGACCTCCCGCCACTTGTTCGGCTCGCCGGGCAACTGCTGCTGAACGGCCAATGCCATCGTCTGCCCGGGCGCCAGGGAGATCTTCTGCCCCGACCCGAGCGACCCGGCCGCCGGCACGATCCGGATCGCTTCCGGTTCGGCGGCCGCGGTGACCTCGACCGTGGCTTGAGCCACTTCGTTCAGGTACGGGTAGAAGCTTGCCTGGATGCCGAACTTGGCAGCCGGGCTGGCGCCAACGAGTGTCGGCGGCGTGAAACGGATCGCCTGTGGCCGCTCGATCAGGTAGCCGACCTCCGGCCCGACCAGTTCTGCCCGCTTGGTCTGCCCCGCGTCTTGCACCTCCAGGTACAACGGCAACCGGCCGATTTCGTCGACCGCCAGCCGCACGGCATTTGGATCGAAGATCAACCGCGCGTCGGCCGGGTCGTAAACGCTCAATGATCGCCGCACGTCGTCGGTCGCGGCCGCATGGCTGCCGGTCACGTCGACCGCGCCGGGAGCCATCGCCCGGAAAGCCCCGGACGTCTCGCCGATCGAAAGCACCTTGGTGTCGCTGCTGGCGAACTGTGACAACTCGGGCACCAGTTCGACGTCGCCTGCGGAACTGGTGGCCGCGAGCGTCACCCGGCCCGTCTCACCGGCCAAACGCAACGTACGGTCGACGTCGAGCCGCAGTTTGACGCTGGGGTCGGCGCCCACGCTGTGGAACTGAACCGGTTTCGACGGCTTCGAGAAGTAACGGCCGATGACGCTCAGCGGCCCGGCACCCTCTTCCAGCGCCGCGATGCGATTGCCGCGCAGCTCCAACTTGCCCGGGAAGCCGTCGCCCGGCTGGCTGGTCAACGACAACCGGCTCGGCGCCACTTCGACGCGTCGTCCGCCGCTGTAGGTGGCCCAGCCCTTCATCCGCATCTGCTGGCCCAGCGGCAGGCTGACCTCGCCGGACGGCGTCAGTGAGAGTCTGAACGGCGCCACGACGACCTCCACCGGCGCGCTGGCCCGATGCGATTGGAAGCGCAGCGCAAGCGTCTGCGGCGAACTGGGCTCGGTGGGCAATACGCCGTGCAGCCCGAGCGTCTTCGGATAGAAATCGGCATAGTGCGGCGACGGACGCCCCTCGCAGACGACGGCGTCCGGGGTGATCTCGACGAAACGGTCGGCCTCATCGCCGGCCAATCGGGCGGTCGCCACGACTCGCGCGTAGAGCGTGCCGTCGACCGGCACCACGATCGACGGCGGATCGATGGCAATCGAGCGGAACTCGGCCGCCACGACCGTAACGGTCACGTCCACGGGTGAGTCTTGACCGGACTGCTTCACGGTGACTTTGACTTCCCCTTCCGCCCGACCGATCAACCGGTTCTCTCGGGTCACCTCGACCGTGTCCGAATCGGCACTGGTCACGCGGATCGGGGCGTTGCTGGGCGAGACAATCGAGAGGTCGGCGATCTGGCCCACGGCCATCCGCAAGTTCTCCGGCTGGACCACGAGCCGATCGAGCCCCGGTTTGACCACGACCTCAAACTCGCCTTCGCCCTCGAGTGAGTCGTTAAACGTGGCCTTCAGCGTGCCGCTGCCGAGTTGCCTGCCGGCCAAACGCCGGCCTTCGACCACGGCCACGTAGTCGGGCGCAACGTCGGTCGCAAGCAACGAAGACTCCAACACGGAATAGGCCTCGCCGTCCTCGGTGACCGCATCGATCTTCAGCGCATTGGCCCGCCCCAAGCCGACCTCTTGCGGATCGACGGCGACGTTAAGCGAAGCGAAGTCGATCTCCTTGACGGTAACGTCGGCCTCGGCGTTGAGGTAGTCGCTATCCGCGTCGGCGCGGTATTTCACCGCGACCTTGGCGCTGCCCTCGGCCAGTCCTTCGAGGAACCCGCCGCGGGCATACACCGGCCCTTCGTACGCCGGCTCCCACTCGGCGGCGGCGGTCAGGTCGACCTCCGTGCCGTCGTCGAACGTACCGATCAGTTTCAGCCGGGCGGTGGTGCCGATGCCGAGGGTGACCTCGTCGGGCTGCACGGCGATCGAATTGGGATTGGTCGGCAACACGGCCGTCAGTTCGACGTCGATCGGATCGAGTTCGCCCAGATGGAAGCGGATCAGCGTCTTGCCCGGCCCGGCAAACGTCACCGCGCAATCCGTCTGATCGAAACGCGCCACCGCCGGGTCAAACACAACGCCCATTGCCTGGCCGGTCACGTCCTCCTCGGAGAACAGCCCCGCCCGGGTGATCTTGAACTCGACGCGTCCGCCGACCGGCCCCTTGTGTTCGGTCGGCGTGGCGATCAGCCGCGTGGGATGCGTCCACCAGTAGTAGAGCCCGGCCGCGATCAGCAGCAAGAGCAAGACCAGCAGCAGGTTCCGCTTGCCACGTTTCTTGCGCACCGGCCGAGACGACAAGCTTGCCTCGCAGCAGGGGCATCGAGGACTCTGACCGGGCCGGCGAACAAACAGCAGCGTACACTCCGGATCCGTACAGATTACCGCCGGGGCCGGCTCCGGGTCGACCCGCTGAAACCCCCAACACCACACCAACCGCCAACGTTCGTTAGCGTCGCGGTAGCGGAAGAAGTAGCAGTCGAGATCGGTCCGGTTGGGGTCTTCGGTCAGTTCCTCCAACGACCGGCGGACCATCTTCTTGACCATCCGCTCCGTGGGCGTCTCCGGCTTGGCGCTGTTGAGCCGGTCTTTGAGTGTGGCCAGATCCTCCTGTAGCGTGGATTCCAAGTCCTCTCGGGTGGCCGTCTGACAGACGGCGTCTTCCAGCCGCCCGCCGTGATCGTCCCGGACAAAAAAGCTGACCGAGTCGCCTTCCCACACCGGTTCGGCGACCATGCCCCCCAACCAGCGGTAGAGGATCTTGGCATTTGCCCCGGACCTATCCAACACCGGCACACCAGGTTCGAGTGCCACGGGCCGAAAATCCCGGGCCTCGTCGGCCAGATCGATGCGAAGAAATCGTGTCGCCATCAGGTCACCCCCGCCGGATTGGCTGGATGAGTGGAAGTACCCCTTGTCAAGCGTAGGACATACCTACCGTATGATACGGGCTATCGGCGCAGGCGCGAAGAACGGAGAGGGCATCGTGGAGGACATCCCTACTGCACCCCCAATGAGTATGGTATCTCGTATGCGCCGGGTGTCCCAATACTCTTTCGCGATCGGGCGCGCAACTTCTTCCGCAACCCGGGGATGGTTGCGGCCAAGTCGTAGGGTGCGTGAAAACCCCCCGAAACCCCCAGGTACGTGGCGTTTACCCCCCCAACCCCCAACCC
>CAYYNP010000005.1:0-10843 GCA_964472545.1 uncultured Planctomycetaceae bacterium
CATCATGATCTTCGCCGGCCGGTGAAGATCATGATGTAGTACAGCAGCGTCAGCACCGCCTGTAGCGTAGCGGCCACGTAGGTCCAAGCGGCCGCGTCGAGGACCTTGTCGACGTGCTTTAGCTCCTGACGGTCGACGATGCCCAACTCGACGAGTTGGGCCTTCGCCCGGCTGCTGGCGTTGAACTCGACCGGCAGATTGACCACCTGGAAGAAGACGACCACGCCGAACAGCCCGATGCCCAGCAGCAACAGCGGGAGAAAGTTCATCACCGCCCCGAGGATCAGCAGGATGATGCCGGCGCTGCTGCCGAAGTTGGCCGCCGGCACGGCCGCGTTGCGGATCACCAACGGACCGTAGTCCTTGGCGTCTTGGATGGCGTGGCCCGCCTCGTGGGCGGCGATGCCCACCGCCGCGAGGCTACGGCTTTGATAGACCTCCGGGCTCAGCCGCAAGACCTTCGCCCGGGGGTCGTAGTGGTCGCTCAAGAAGCCGCCCACCTGTTCCACGCCGACGTCCTGCAGGCCGGACGAGTTGAGAATATGTCGGGCTGCCGCGGCGCCGCTGAGCGGGGCGGCCTGCCGTCGGGCCTCCGCATAGGTCGATTTGACCCGCATCTGGGCCCAAAGCCCCAGCAACACCGCCGGGGCAATGAACAGGAAGTACATCGGATTGAAGAACATCGTGAGATTCCGTCACACTCGAAGGGTGGATCTGGGCGAGGAAGCCTCATACCAATTATACGCCGGTCGGCAATACTGTCCCCCGTTCTGCTATTCGCGGGACGTAGGACGATATTAGCAGGCTTCCGAGGAAGAGTGTGCCACTTCGTCAAAGAAGCAGTGGCACACCGAATCGGCGGAATCCGCGCGTCTTTGTTGGGGTACTAAGCCCCGAACGTCTTTCCCGTAATCTTCTCGAACGCCTCGACGTATTTCTGCCGCGTGTTGGCTGCGATTTCATCCGGCAGGGCGGGCGGCGGGCTGTTCTTGTCCCAATCGGTCGAGCTGAGCCAGTCGCGGACGAACTGCTTGTCGAACGACGGCTGGCCGCGCCCCGGCTCGTAACGGTCGGCCGGCCAAAAGCGGGAACTGTCGGGCGTGAGCACCTCGTCGATCAGAATGATCTCGCCGTCGACCCGGCCGAACTCGAACTTCGTATCGGCGATGATGATGCCGCGCTCGGTGGCGTGT
Organism: uncultured Planctomycetaceae bacterium; assembly: GCA_964472545.1. Taxonomy (GTDB): domain Bacteria; phylum Planctomycetota; class Planctomycetia; order Pirellulales; family Thermoguttaceae; genus CAYYNP01. The sequence goes on from CAYYNP010000005.1 coordinate 1,194, forward strand.
TGTGTGCCGCGACTGAAGATATCCAGGCTCCGGCGCCGCAACTCCTCGGACACTTCGGGCCCGACGATCTCGACCATCCGCTCGAAAGAGATGTTTTCGTCGTGATCGCCCTGCTCGGCCTTGGTGGCCGGCGTAAAGATCGGCTCGGGCAGCCGGGCGCATTCGGTCAGTCCCGCAGGCAACTCGATCCCACAGACGGTGCCGCTTTGCTGATACTCGGCCCAGCCCGATCCGGCCAGATAGCCGCGAACCACACACTCGATCGGCACCACTTCCGTCTTGCGGCAAAGCGTGGCTCGGCCGGCCAGTTGGCTGCGGTCGGTCCCCTCCGGCAAGTCCATTTGATCCACGTCGGTAGTCACCACGTGATTCGGTTCGCCCAGCAGATCGAACCAGAACGCGGCGATCTGCGTCAACACCTGTCCCTTCTGGGGAATGCCCGTCGGCAAGATCCAGTCGAACGCGCTGATCCGATCGGTGCTGACCAACAGAAGTTGGTCACCAAGGTCGTAGATGTCGCGGACCTTTCCGCGCCGTACGGGCAACCCCGGCAACGAAGTCTCAATGACAACGGATGAGTTCTCTGGCATCGATAAGTCCCTCGCCTATGAGCGGGCTCGCCTGGCGTCGGCGATTGCCCTGTGTTCTGCTGTTTGCTTCGTACAACTGCGAGCGTCCGATCATATCCGCAACGTTGTCGATTGACCAGATGCCAGTGCTACAAGGCGGCGCGGGCATAGAGGTACGTTACCTAATCGATCCTTCCCCACCTTCCTCAGTCACGTACATACCGCAACTTTTGTATCCTAGTTGTTTTTTCTGATTGCTAGCATTTACCCGAGACGATACACGCTGTGTGCAGTGGCGAGATTCGCCAAGCGGCACAGTCGACCCTGCTACGGAAACCAACTTCATACGTAAATAGCCATTAGGTGTCCTGGCTTCCGCCGAGATTGGCGTGCAGACCGCCAAGCGAAGCCCAACCGCAATGGAAGCGGTGGCCAACGACCCATTGGATCGCAAAGAAAGAAGGAGTCTTGAATGCTGGTCCTATCCAGGCAACGCGACGAGAGCATCATCATCGGCGACGACGTGGTGGTGACCATCGTCGATATTCGTGGAGACAAGGTGCGATTGGGAATCAACGCCCCCAGCGAAATCCCCGTCCACAGACGAGAGGTCTACGAGGCAATCCAGCGCGAAAACCGGCAATCGAACCAACCCGAACCGGCTGGCAAGACAGCCGCTTCATAACGAGTGTAACGGCTGTGCGGGTCGTAGCGGCCCGATCGGCGCGGACATGTGGTTTGCACGGTCTTTTCGTTTGCCTGGGCGTGCAGGCATGCCGAGTAGGATCATTAGGAGCAAGAAAAGTCATGGCCCGAACCCAGATTACCTAAAGTACGCAAGTTATCTGGTCGATGTTGCTCCATAGGTGATACCGCAGGGCGATCGTCGCGCAGACGTTAGGACGCGGACGGTCGACATGGACCGAGGACACTTCCCCGCGGTATGTGTTCCGTGGGGAGTACTGGAGGAAAACCACCCATTTGGCCCTGTACATTGCCTGCCTACCAACTTCATCCCGAAGGCAGCAAGCAGTGAAGCTTGTCCGGAATCGTGCTGTTACCCGCAATCCGGTGAAGCTCAGACGTGACCCTAAGAAGGAGGGGTGTCTCAAATGACACGAATCAACACGAACGTCAGCTCACTCAACGCCCAGAAGTCACTGGGAAGGTCGAACGCCGCTCTGCAACAGGCTTTGACCCGTTTGAGTACCGGTCTGCGGATCAACTACGGTAAAGATGACCGGCCGGTTTGATCGCTAGCGAAGCCCTGCGCAGCGACATCATCAGTGTGGAAAGGGCGATTACCAACAGTGAACGTGCCAGTCAGATCATCGCTACGGCTGACAGTGCGTTGGGGCAGGTCAGCGGACTGTTGAACGACATCCGCGGATTGGTGACCGAGGCTGCCAACACCGGGGCACTCAGCGACGAGCAGATCACGGCCAACCAGTTGCAGGTCGATTCGTCGCTGGAAGCTCTCAATCGTATCGCCCAGACGACCAGCTTCCAGGGCCGCCGATTGCTCGACGGCAGCATGGACTTCATCGTCAACGGCGGCACGAACTACAGCGACATCGTCGATCTACAGGTCGACCAGGCCTCGCTCGACTCCAGCGGCACGTTGGACGTCGAGATCAGCGTGGTAACTGCCGCCACCCAGGCGGAGATCACCAACGCGGAGACCCAATACTCGTCGTCCGACAAGGCCAATGCCACGCTCGATTTCGGCAAGGGCTGGAGGTACACCGACGGTACCGCCACGATCGATATCTTTGCCACCAGTAGCGTCGCGGCCCCCGAGATTACAGTCACCTACGGGAACACCGAAGCCGTCACGGTCTCCGGTGACGAATTGCAGATCACGCTGGACGACGACTCCGGCGGCTCCAACGCCACCGAGATCGTTGCCGCGATCAACAGCTTGACGAACTTCGCGGCCGTAACGGTCACGGACGGGACGTTCGATACGTCCGGCGCTTCCGTCGCCACGACGGACATGGTCTCCAGCACGTTGAAGGTCACCTCCGATACATCGGGGCCGGATTTCAACGAGATGAATATCGAGATCGCGACGTCCAGCGGGGCCGCGACGGCCGCCGCGTACGACGCGTCGAAGGACACCATCACCATCACCATCGACTCGGACGCCGACGAAGAAGTCGCACTGTCGGCCATCGCGACTGCCATCGACAATCTGTCCAACGACGGTGCCAACTTCTCGACCGTGGTGACCACCAACACCAACGGCCGGGCAACCATCTTCGGTTCCGAAACCAACGACAACACCGTCACCGCCAAACACCCTATACACCGGCGGCGGCACGCTCAACGATACGTTGGTCTTCGAGTTGTCCGGGACCGACGGCGCGCAGGTGTTCAACTTCGAGGCCAACACGGCGATCACCGATGTCGTCAGTGCCATCAACCTGGTCAGCGAAGCCACCGGCGTCTCCGCCTCGCAGACCAGCGGCGTGCTCACGCTGCAGTCGACCGAATACGGCGACGACGCCTTCGTTAGCGTCAACGTCTACTCGGAAGGCTCCAGCGGCACCTTCGAGGACAATCTCAGCGCCTCGCGGCAGGAGGGCACCGACATCTCTGCCCGGGTCAACGGCTTCACTGCCAACGGCGACGGCAATACCCTGTCGGTCAACACGGCCACGCTGGACCTTTCCGCCACAATCACCGCGGGCGTCGACTACAAGATCGACTTCCAGCTCCAAGGCGGCGGTGCCCTGTTCCAGATCGGACCCGACGTGGTCGTCAACCAGCAGGCCCGAATCGGCATCCAGAGCGTCAACTCGGCCAGTCTGCAGGGCGACAGCGGCCGGCTCTATTCGCTCGGTTCCGGCGAAAGCGCCGCCCTGGCGACCGACCCCAACACGGCCGCCCAGATCGTCGACGAAGTGATCACCAAGGTGTCTTCGCTTCGCGGTCGACTCGGGGCGTTCCAGAAGACGACGTTGGATACGAACATCCGTTCGTTGAACGACACTCTGGAGAACCTCACCGAGGCCGAGAGTGCCATCCGCGACGCCGACTTCGCCAAAGAGAGTGCCTCGCTGACTAGTGCCGTGTCAACATTTGATTCTTGGGTTCAGGCTATGAAACTGGGTGCCACTGCTGGCTTGTCCAGCAGTGCCTCGAAGCGTCTCGCCGGATTGCACTGCTGGACAAGCCAGCAGTGGCACCCCAATTCCTAAGGTTGACGAAGCACTAGGGCCCAGATTCTGGTCCAGTCGGGTACCTCGGTGTTGGCCATCGCCAACAGCAACCCGCAAAACGTACTGGCCCTGCTGCGGTAGGCCCGGACGTAAGTTCTCTCTGAAGAAACGCACGGCCCGCCCCGAAGTTCGGGGCGGGCCGTTTCCGTTGGGCCGCGAGTTGTCCGTCAATGCCGTACGCCCATGGCGGCCGTCACGGCTGGTAGTCCGTTAGGAGCCGATCGACGGCCGCGCCGGCCACCGATGCGTTCTCTTCCTCGGGTCCGGAAAGATCGAGCAGGCTCAGCGCGGTCAGCGGGTCGGTTTGGTTGTTCCGCGCCAACAACAGATCGGTGACGTCGACGCGCGTGTCGCGATTGTAGTCGTAGGCATAGTCGATCGCAGCAGGATCGAGGAAGTGACGCGGATTGTTGCGGGCCAACAGCAGGTCGACCGAAGTGACCCGCGCGTCCGCATCGGAGTTGCCCCCCTCGCCCACGGCGTTGCCGAAGTAGAAGACGTCCGGTGCGGCCAGGCCCGTGCCCACGGTCGCCCCCACGGTCACCTGCAGCCACTGCTTCTGGATCGCGCGGTCCGGCCAGAGCAGCGTGATCCGGTCTGATCCCGCCTCGCCCGCGCCGGGGCGCACCGCGATCGTACTCGGTTCCGGCCCGGGCACCCAAGAGGCCGGGTCGACGTCGTCGCCGACCCCACCCACGCGGAACTCGAAATCCCCCGCCGTGAGCCCGGCCACTTCCGGAAGGCCGGCCACGTCGACCATGATCCCGTTGATGCCCAGGCTGTAGCTCGTGTAGTTGGCAAACGTGGCCGCCCCGGGGTGTTGCAGGGCCGCCTTGTCAGGCGCGACGGCACGGTCGTCGTCCGCGTTGGCCGCCGGGTCGTTGCCGTCGAAGGCCGACCGATTGTAGAAGACGTGCCGGCCGACCACCTCCGCGTCGCCTACGCCGTCGATCACGACGGTCACCGTCGCCGTATCCGAACCACCTTGGCCGTTGGAGGCCGTGTACGTGAACGTGTCGGTGGCCGTCTGGCCCAGAACGAGATGCTCGAAGGCCCCGTTCGGATCGTAGGTGACGTCGGTGCCATTGTTGGTGACCGTGCCGCCGCCGGACGTCGGGCTCACCGCCACCACAGCCAGCGGCGTGCCTCCCGTTTGCGTGTCGTTGGCCAGCACGTCGATCGTAACCGGCGTGTCTTCATCGGTGGCGCCGCCGTCGTTGTTCGCCGTGGGAGGCGGCACCGGGATCGTCAACGTGGTGGTATCCGTTCCCCGGGCCCCAAACGTGTCGGTCACCGCCAGACGGATTGTCAGCGGCTGACTGCGCGCCAGCCCCGACAACGCAGCCCAGGGTACCAGTGGTCGTTCGCCGATCGCATCGTCGAACTGCCCGTCGTTGTTGAGGTCCCATTCGTACGATACGATGCTGTCGCCGCAGTCGGCGTCGGGGTCGCTCGAGCCCGTGCCGTCGAGTTGCAGGTCTTCGCCGATGGCGAGCACGTACGGGCCGTTCGGATCCGCCACCGGCGGACGGTTGCCGAGGCTCACGTCGATCTCGATCGTGGTCACGTCGCTCTGCGAGGGCACGTTGTTGTCGGTTACCCGCAACGCCGCGGTGTACATGCCGAACTGCGAATAGGCGTGGCTGGCCGTCGCGTCCACCGCGTCGGGCTCGAAGGTTCCGTCGAACTCCCAGTCCCACTCGAAGATCACGATATCCTGCGAAGGATGCGTGTGCGTCGACGACGAGGCGTCGAAACTCACCGTCTGGCCGCAGGCCACCGGGTTCGGGGCGGCGGTGAACGTGGCGATCGGACGGTTCTCGAAGATCGATAGCGTCGTCGCGTGCGTCCCGATCGCCCCGAACGTGTCGGTCACCTGCAACGCGATCGGCAATGCGACGCCCTGCCGCGGCAAGTTCGACAGCGCGGCCCACGGGATCAGCGGCTGCGCACCGACGGCGTCGTCAAACTGGCCGTCGTTGTCGACGTCCCACGAGTACGAGACGATGCTGTCGCCGCAGTCGGCGTCGGGGTCGCTCGAGCCCATGCCGTCGAGTTGCAGGTCTTCGCCGATGGCGAGCACGTACGGACTGCCGGCGTCGGCCACCGGCGCCCGATTGCCGAGGCTTACGTCGATCTCGACCGTGGTCACGTCCGTCCGCGCCGGCACGTTGTCGTCGGTCACGCGCAATGCTACCGTACGCGTGCCAAACTGCGAGAACGCGTGCGAGAGCGTCGGCCCGGCCGCGTCGGCCTCGAACGTGCCGTCGTAGTCGATGTCCCACTCGAAGATCACGATGTCGTGAGCCGGGCTGGTGTGTCTGGACGCAGACGCATCGAAACTCACCGCCTGGCCGCACCCCACCGGATTCGGGCTGGCCGTAAACGCGGCGATCGGACGATTCTCGAAGATCGTCAGCGTCGTCGTATCGGTCCGGCTGACGCCGAACGTGTCGGTCACGCGCAATGCCACCGGGATCGCCACCTCCGGCTGCGGCAGACCTTCGAGTTCGGCCCACGTCACCGTCGGTTGCGCGCCCACCGCATCGTCGAACTGGCCGTCGTTGTTGAGGTCCCATTCGTACGAGACGATCTCATCGCCGCACACGGCATCCGGGTCGCTCGAGCCGCTGCCGTCGAGCCGCAAGGCGTCGCCGACGTGCAGCACGTACGGACCGTTCGGATCCGCCACCGGCGGCCGGTTGCCAAGGCTCACGTCGATCTCGATCGTGGTCACGTCCGTCTTCGCCGGCACGTTGTCGTCGGTCACTCGCAGCGCTACCGTGCGCGTGCCGAACTGCGCGAAGGCGTGCGAGAGCGTCGGCCCGACCGCGGCTGCCTCGAATGTGCCGTCGTAGTCGATGTCCCACTCGAAGATCACGATATCCCTGGCGGGGCTGGTGTGCGTCGACCCCGAGGCGTCGAAACTCACCGCCTGGCCGCACGCCACCGGATTCGGCGCTGCAGTAAACGAGGCGATCGGATCGCCGCCGGGATCGATGATCGAAATCTCCCCGTCGATGATATCCAACGGAATCGGCTCGACTTGCTGCGTGTTATCGTTAAGCGTTGTTTCCCCGTTGAGCGTTTCCGACAGCGTGAACGCCCAGGGGCCGTCGCCGAGAAAGAAGCCGGTTGTGTCGATGGTGAGCACGGCCAACAGACCATCTGGCGGAACAGACCCTTGCAGAGTTGCCGTATTCTGCGCGTAGATCTGCGGCACTAGGCTTCCCGTGCCGAAATGCCCCTGGTTTCCCACGGCGCCGAAGATCGTGGGGCCGAACTGGTCCGTGTACAACGGGTGGCTCAGGTCTTCGACCAACTGCACGTACTGGATTTCCGGGCCGGGTGTCCCGCCTACGGGCGGGCCTCCGTCACCGACCTGTATGTTGAAATTCACACCGGCCGTGCCCGGGGCATCGTCACCGGGCACCACGTAGATCGGGATCTGTTGGCCGGACGTGTTCGGCAACAGCGGCCAATCGCCCACGTCGATCAGGCTCTTTGTGGCGGCAGGAAACGCCGGCTGCTGTGATCCGCCGCCGGAATCCCACTCGCTCGCCACGGCGGCGGGCCAATCGCCTGGGGCCTCCGCCGGCGGCAGATGGGCAATCGGGGCGGCCGAGAGCATTCGCCGCGGGTCGAGTGCCTCGAACTTCAGCGCGATGCTGCCGCAAGGCTTGCATCGATTCTGCTTGCCGGTGTTGCCGGCACGGACACGGTCGAGGATTCTTCGTACACGATTCATGACAGATTTCCGGAGCGTGGATGCTCCGTCCCTGGAAAAATGGCAGGCCCGCCTGGGTGTCTTCAGTCTGAACAGACCGATTGAGAGCGACACTCTTCATTTGGGAGGAAATCTGCAAATACGTCAAGCGTTTTGTGATCTTTGGCGGGGATTCGCCAGTGAGGCTGGCGAAAATGGGTGATTCTGCCAGGCCAAGTCGGCCGACCGTCTCCCCCCAAGCGGCGGGTCAGGTGCGTCGGGTCGCTTGTAGTTACTCCGTCCGCCCCCGCTTGACCTGCCAGTTACCGTCGGCCGCGATTGTGATCTCCGCACCGCCGATGCCCGCCGAGGAAAGGCCCGTATCTCGAACGCGGGTCGTGATCGTTTTGGCGATTCGGGCGGCATCTTCGCCTTCGTCGAACGGCAAGAGCACGCTCAACCAGACCTGCGGCCTGCCGGCTTTGACCGTGGCCTTGGCGAAGCAGTTGTGGATGGTGCCGCCGATGTCCTGGGAGGCCGCGTGCCGGGTTTGGCCGAATTCGAGCCCTTCGCCAGGGTGGATGTAGAGCAGCACTCGCTTCTTCTGCTTCTGCCACCAGGCGTGATCCCAGGCCGGGGCATCGAACCAGTGGCGCCCCGCGGTCTGCACGTCGCCTTCCGCCGACAGCAGCCAGCAGGGGGCCGCCTGATAGCCGTCGACGTCGTTGCCGGGTTCATAAATGTCGCGAACAATGAGGTAACCCTCGGCGGTGAGCACGGTTTGACGCGTCCAACGGCTATGGGCGCCGAAGTAGTTGCGGTACGCGAATTGGCCGAAGGAGTCGTCGCCGTGATTCTCCGCCCGAAGCGACTTGCGCTCGAGGATGCCGCCGCGGTTGCAAGTCGGATGTTGGTAGATCGGGCGCGTGCGGCCGTTGAGCGTCAGCGCGGGCCCCTCGCCCTGGTAGTCGAGTTTGTAATCGAGCGAGACGCGGGTGTGTTCATCGTTGGCGTTGAACCGCAGGTCGAGCCCTTCGAGCGCGAGTGCCAGGGAACTCTCCGGCGGGACGTTCACTCGCAGGCTCTTTCCTCCGCGCCGGCCTTCGTCGACGACCGTCAACGCGCGGCGCAGTTCATCGCCGGAGAGTTCCCGGCTCTGCTCGCCGTGGGTAAGCACGGCTTTCAGGTTCTCCGGGATCGAGTCGAAGGCCGCCAGCATGATATCGCCCTTCGGTCCGCCCAGCCGCAGATTCTGGATGAGCGTGGGCTTGGCGAAAGCGTCGATGTGCAGCGACGTCAGATGGAAATCGTCGTTAAGATACCAGTAGCCGTCCATGTTTCCGTAAGCAAAGCCCATCGTCGGGTCGTCGGGACGGCGGAACTTGCCGATCGAGTCGTCGTAGGCCCAGTTCTCGGAGTCCGGCGCGGAGCGGCAATTCAGGCAAAGCGGCAACGAGAGCGACGCCATCTGCCACGCGTCGGCAGACGGCTCGCCAGCCTTGCCCTCCTTCGTGACGGGAAAGGCCATCTTCGGCGGCAGGACCGTCAGCATGTCGTAGGCCACGGGCGGACCGATGCTCGCCCGGCCGCTGCTGTATTTCCCGGAGGTGTGCAGCAACTTGACCCCGTCGACGCAATACTCGTAGAGGCGGCCCATGGCGTCGTCGCAGCAGTGCATGTAGTTGTTGTTGCGGTCGTAGAGATAGAACGACGCGAACGGCTTGCCGCTTTCGCGGCTGGAGCAGAGATAGAGCCGCTCGGGCACCTTGTACTTCAGCGGGCTGTAGCAGCCGATCTTCGACGCGCCCCCGGGCACCTTCGGCTCAATGCCCCGCTCGCTGAACCAGGCGTATCGCCGCCGGTAGGCATCGAGATACTCGGCCGGCGTTTCATACCCCTCCGGCGGGCGGCCGCCGAGTGTGACTTGCTCGGAGACCCAGAGGAACTCGGGGTCCCGGAAGTGCTTCGCCAGCCGATACCACACGTGCCCGTCGTCCCCGCCGCATTCTTCGCGGAAGGCCCACGCCGAATTCCAGGGGTCGGCGGCCATCCGGCTGCGATCGGTTTCGACGTGCGCCGCCGAGGTGGGGTTGCCGCGCCCGCCGCCGCCGGGGGCGGAATCGGGATAGCGTCGCGCCATGGCGGAGATGA
>CAYYNP010000005.1:10853-90772 GCA_964472545.1 uncultured Planctomycetaceae bacterium
CAACCGGGCGCGTTGGGTTCCCCCGGGGGGGGGGGGTGTGGGTTGGCCCCCCCACGCCGCCGCCGTGGACGTAATCGAGATAGCGTCGAGCCATGGCGTAGATCAACTCGCGGCTTTTCGGGTCCTCGAACTTGCCCATCCCTTCGGCCATATCCAGGAGCCCTTGCAGGAAGATCGGGCCGTAAGGGTAGTAGTTCGTTTCGGTCGTGTCGCCGTATTCGGTCAACTCGCGCCACAGCACGTCGAGCCAGCGCTTGTGCTTCGCGGCGCCGGGCAAATCGGGAAACAACTGCACCGCGATGGCCGGCCCGCCGCTGATGCCGTAAGGACGGTTGTTCACGCCGCGCTCGATGTTGAGGTAGTCGAACCCCAGCGCGAAGCTCTGGTCGACGATTCTCTTGAACTTCGCCTGCTCCGCCGCCGTGAGCATCTTCGCCCGCACGAGTTCTGCGTAGATTCGCATGCGTCCGCCGCTGCCCCAGGCGCCGTGGCCGGCGAAGAGGTTGAACCGGTCGCCGTCGCCGGCTTCGACCGCATCGTCGTAGCGATCGAGGATACTGAGAAGATAAGCGCGCAGGATCTTCAGCGCATTTGTTTCCTTGCGTCCTCCGTCGACGTATCGCGCCAGCAGCCGGTCCCATTGCCAGCCGCCGCGCGACATCTGCGGCCGGTTCCTGCGCACGGCGGCCACCATGGCGTCGATGTCTTCCACGTCGTCGTACGACGCCCGCGGCATCAGTTGTTGCCGGCGGATCTCGTGGCCGGGCACTTCTGCTTGGGCGCGAAGGCCCCACGGCGCCGACGCGAACAACGCCAGCGTCACGATTGCCGCCGACCGGCGTTTCGTCGTCATCATGCGTCCTCCCGAGCGTTGGTGCAGATGTTGGCTGGCGATGTGCCGGCCAGTATATAGGATCCTGGCGGGTATTCGCAGCGCACCGTCCCCCAACGAAACCGGTCCTTCTCGGGGGGGTATCGATACGTGCAGGACTGGCTCGGTGTGCCGGTTCTTCCGACAAACGTCGGTCGAGTGGCGCAACGCCCCCACTCGCACGGCCGTGGCCGTCTGACTATACTCACGGTCCTATATACCACACGCACGCTCAGGCCGAGACGCCCAGCACGTAGGGCCACAAATGTCACAAAGGGACCGGAGTACTTCCATGAAGAACGCTTTACTGTTGGCGGGGATCGTTGCGGCAGTTGGCGCATTGGCGGTGGCCAGGCACGTCTTTTTCGGCGATGCATCGGGCGGCCCAAGAGTCGCTTATTCGTCCGTGGGAGATTCGAACTCGTGGTTCTCGACGTTTGCCAAGGACTTGGAGAAAGAGGCCGAGAAGAGGGGTTACGAATTCCGAGTAGCCCACGCACAAGCGAAGCTCGAGAAACAGATCGCCGACGTGCGAGACCTCGTTGCGCAGAAGCCGGATTTCTTGATTCTCGGTCCGATCGACCCCGACGGTTCCGCCGAGGCTTTGCGGATTGCGAAAGAGGCCGGCGTGCCGGTGGTGGTGGTGAACCGAGACATCGCGGGCGTCGTGGGGGAAGACTACATCACCAGGATCCACTCCGATTTCGAGTGGATCGGGGAGAAGATGGCCGAACTGATTCACGATGCGTTCGATGCGGATACCGAGGAAATCCGTGTGGTCGAGTTACACGGAACTGAAGGCAGCGCCAATACCGAGGACATGCAGAAGGGGTTCCGAAAGAAGATGGCGGAATACCCCAACATGCGGATCGTGCGATCTCGGCCCGGCGATTTCAATAAGGCTACCGCCATGAAGTCCATGGAGGGCATCGTTCAGTCCCGCGTCGAGTTCGACGCCGTGGTCGGGCATTTCGATACCGACGCACTCGGCGCCATTCGGGTCCTGCAGGATGCGGGCAAGAAAGTGGGCAGTAACCCAAAGAATGGTGAGATCGTTATTGTGGGTAACGGTGGCACGAAGGCCGGGTTAGAAGCGATCAAGGCCGGAGAGTACCACAAGATCGTCTCCGTTTCTCCGTACTATGCGGAGAAGGTTTTCGACGCCATCGAGGCCTACACGCGCGACGAGGAATCTCCCGCTTACATCCCCGTTGAGGATACCGTCATCGACAAGAGCAACGTCGACGAACACATGGACAAGGCGTTCTAAGCGTTGTCGCAAGACCGATCGGTAGTCATCTTGCTCCGCAAGATGTCGCCTCGTCTCGTCGCAGCGAGACGGCTACTTTCCGCAAGTCGCGTTCGCTATGGAAGACTGCTTACTAAAGATGAAGGGGATCAGCAAAGCGTTTCCCGGCGTGCATGCCCTTCGCGACGTCGATTTCTCCGTCAAGTACGGCGAAGTACACGCCCTGATGGGTGAGAACGGAGCCGGAAAATCGACGTTGATCAAGGTGCTGACCGGTGTTTACCCGAGGAACGCCGGAGAGATCGTCTTCGATCGGAAACGGTTCGTCCCCGTAGGTGCGGCGCAATCCCAACGGGCAGGTATCAGCACCATCTACCAGGAACTCAATCTGGTGCCCTACTTGAGCGTCGGCGAGAACATTTTCATCGGTAGAGAACCGAAGACGCGAGCGTGGATCGACTGGAAGTCCGTCGAGAGGCGTTCGCAAGAGATCTTGGGCGATATGGGCCTAAGAGACGTCGACGTCAACCAGCCGCTTTGCGTGCAAAGCGTTGCCGTGCAGCAAATGGTCGCCATCGCCAGATCCGTCTCGATCGACGCCAAGCTCCTGGTGATGGACGAACCGACCTCCTCGCTGAGCGAAAGAGAGGTCCGGATTCTCTTCCGCGTGATCGAGAAACTGAAGCAACGGAAGATCTCCGTCGTCTTCATCAGCCACAAAATGGACGAGGTGTTTGGAATCTGCGATCGGGCGACCATCCTGCGAGACGGCCGTTTGGTGGGTCAGTATCCCATACGGGACCTGACGAAGTCGAAGGTGGTTTCGCTCATGCTCGGGCGCGATGCAACGTCGGCCCTGGCCGAAAAGAAGCGCGCTTCTGCCAGGGTCGCACACCGAGACGTCGTATTGAAGACGGACAACGTCTCCCGGGCCCCGCGAACGACGGAGATCAGCGTCGATATCAAGAGCGGCGAAGTACTCGGCGTGGCCGGACTCATGGGGTCGGGACGAACGGAACTTGCCAGGATCCTGTTCGGCGATCAGATGCCGGATTGGGGCCGCCTCGAAATCGCGGGCAAGAGCGCGCATCTGAAGAGTCCCCGAGACGCCGTGAAGCTGCGGTTGGGCTTCTGCAGTGAGGACCGAAAGGCCGAAGGCATATTTCCCAACATGTCGGTCATGGAGAACATGACCATGACGATCCTCCCCGATTTGGGCAAAGCCGGCATGATCTCCAAGAAGGCCCAACGGAAGATTGCGGAAACCTACATCCGCAAGATGAAGATTGCGACCTCCGGCCCCGGCCAGTTGATGCGAGAACTCAGTGGAGGCAATCAACAGAAGGTTCTGCTGGCACGCTGGTTGTGCAAGAAGCCGATCCTGATGATTCTGGATGAACCGACGCGCGGGATCGATATCGGAGGAAAGGCGGAGATCGAGAACATCATCGCCGAACTGGCGGCCGGTGGCGTGGCCGTGCTGATGATCTCATCGGAAATGGAGGAGTTGATTCGCTCTTGCGACAGGATCGCCGTGCTCTGTGAGGGCCGAAAGGTCGGCGAGTTGGCGGCCACGGAGATCTCCGAAGAGAACATCATGCAGATGATGGCCCATGGAAGCGACTTGCGAGACGAGACCCATGGCCAGTAGCAACGGCAAATCGACCGCCACGAGCCAAGGCTTATTGAAATCCACCGCGGCGGGTGACTTCCTCAGCCGTCACGGCGTCCTCGTTTTCTTCATGGGACTGATTGCCCTGAACGGGCTCGTGACGCCCGGCTTCCTGTCGCTGGGGACAATGCAGACCACGCTGGTCCAGGTGTTTCCGATCGTGCTCGTGGCCTTGGGTATGACGCTGGTCATCTCGTCGGGTGGGATCGATATCTCGGTCGGTGCCGTGATGGCGATCTCCGCGGCCGTTTCGGCAAGGCTCCACGTCTCGGGCGTCGGATTGGCCCCGTCGATCAGTTGTGGAATCGTCGCTGCCGCTTTGTGCGGCCTCTTCAACGGAATTCTGATCTCCAAGTGCAGAATCCAGCCAATCATTGTAACGCTCGTGGTCATGATTGCCGGTAGAGGCCTGGCGATGAGAATCCAGGGAGACCTCTCCATCGATCTGGAACCCACGCCTTTCGGGGAATTCGGCTCGTACAAGATCGCCGATCGGCTACCCGTGCAAATAGCGATCATGTTCGCGGCCGTCGCCGTGATGCTGTTTCTCGTAAGGCGAACCGTCTTCGCAAAACACGTGGAGGCGATCGGCGACAATCCCAGGGCGGCGCGGCTGGTGGGGATCAACACGCTCGCGACGACGATCGGCGTCTACGTCGCGTGCAGTATTCTGTGTGGCGTTGCCGGAAACATGGAGGCGGCGCGAACGGGCGCCGTCAACGTTGAATACCTGGGGGTCTTCATTGAACTGGACGCTATCGCGGCAGTGGCTATCGGAGGAACTCCCTTCTCCGGGGGCCGGGCAAGAATTGTGGGCACGGTGGTCGGAGCCGTCCTGGTCGGTCTGGTAACGGTGTTCGTCAACATGAACGACGTACCGTCCGACTACTCGATGTTGTTCAAGGCCCTGATTGTCGTCGTTGCGACGTGGGCGCAAAGAAAGCCATAGCACGGACGGCCAATGCGGATATGAAAACGGAAACGAAGAAGAACGCCGACACGCCGAGTCTGATGCAGTCGCAAGGCCCGCTGGTGGCGTTCTTGGCTCTATGCGCCGTCGCCACCGTACTCTTCCCGACGTTTCTCACGCCGCTGAATCTTGCCAACCTTCTCAGGCAGGTCAGCCCGATCGGGGTGATCTCGATTGGAATGACGTTTGTCATCCTCTCAGGTGGAATCGATCTCTCCGTGGGATCGATTGCGGCCGTGGCGGCGGTCCTGGCGGCGCAACTCGGCGATGAGTTCGCGTTGGTGGCCGTGCTGATTCCGGTGCTTGCCGGGGTCTGCATTGGCGCCGTCAACGGAGTGCTGATCACGCGCGCAAAGATCCCCCCGTTTATCGCCACCCTGGCAATGATGCTCGGCGCCAGAGGACTGGCCTTTGTGCTCTCCGGCGGAGACGCCGTGGGATCGGGCGCTACCGGGTGGCTCTCGCGGATCGTCAAGGGCGACGTCCTGGGGTTCCCTAACCTCGGGATCGTCTTCCTCCTGGCGCTGGCGATTGCCATCTTCGTGGCAAAGTACACCAGTTTCGGGCGCAGCGTCTACGCCGTCGGCGGCAACGAGGAAGCCGCTGGGATGATGGGCCTGAACGTCAATCGGAGCAAGATGCTGGTGTATATGATCTGCGGCGGATGTGCCGCTACGGCCGGCGCGCTATATGCGCTGGAGTTTGGCTCCGTACGTCCCAATGCTGCTGAAGGATGGGAACTCACCGCCATTGCAGCCGTGGTGATTGGCGGGACTTCGCTGACAGGAGGTATTGGAAAGATGGGCCATACGCTCTACGGCGTGTTGATCCTGGGGGCTATCCCGAACATCATTAACAAACAAGGCACGTTGACCTCCTTGGACACCAACGTGATCTCCGGAATCCTGTTGCTGGCAGTGATTCTATTGCAGTCTCGAATGACAAATCAAGAATCCACGGTTGGAGGTATGACGTGAACCAGGAAGACTACAAGAGCCCGCTGCACAAGATGACGCAGACCACGCCGACCTGCCTCTGGAACGACTCGGCGGCGATCGAGGAACTGACCTACTCCCTCGAGCACGGCGCGGTCGGAGCCACCTGCAATCCGGTGATCGTGCTGGACGTGTTGAGCAAGGAGATGCACGTCTGGGAGGATCGCATCGGTGAACTGATCGAAACCATGCCCACGGCGACCGAGGACCAGATCGCCTGGCGGCTGGTCGAGGAGATATCGATCAAGGGTGCCGCGCTGCTGGAGCCGATCTTCGAGCGACACCACGGCGTCAACGGACGGCTTTCGATCCAGACCGATCCGCGTTTGTATCGCGATACCGACGCGCTGGTCGCCCAAGCGGTCCACTTTCACGAGTTGGCCCCGAACATGATCGTCAAGCTGCCCGTGACCAAGGCCGGCGTGGCCGCCATCGAAGAGGCGACCTACCGGGGTGTGAGTATCAACGCCACGGTCAGTTTCGCCGTTCCGCAGTGTATCGCCGTGGCCGAGGCGGTCGAACGGGGCCTGGTACGCCGCGAAAGGGAGGGCAAGGACGTCGGCACCATGGGCCCGGTCTGTACGATCATGGTCGGCCGCGTCGACGACTGGTTGAAGGTGGTTGCCGCCAAGGAGGACGTCATCGCCGATCCGGCCTGCTACGAATGGGCCGGCGTGGCCGTTTTCAAGAGAGCCTACCACATCTTCCAACAGCGCGGCTACCGGCTGCGGCTCCTGTCGGCCGCCTTTCGCAATCACCTCCACTGGAGCGAGTTCATCGGCGGCGACGTGGTGATCTCGCCGCCCTGTCAGTGGCAGCGCCGCTACAACGCCAGCGACGTGGAGGTGATCTCGCGGATCGATCGGCCGGTCGACGCGGAACTCGTCACCGAACTGCTCGCCAAATTCGTCGACTTCCGCAAGGTCTACGACGCCGACGGCATGCGGATCGACCAGTTCGACACCTACGGGGCCACGGCACGGACGCTGCGGCAGTTCATCCAGGCGTCGCTCGATCTGGCCGTGTTGATACGCAACTTCATGATCCCCAATCCGGACTGACGGCGGGGCAAACCGCAGTTGTCAGGAGACGACAATGGTGCGCTTGGCCTCGTTGGACACCAAGCCGTAAGGATCCTCGGTCTGTGCCGTGACCTGGCCACTTTCGATGCCGACGAACTCGTCGCTGAGCGTGAAGCTGCCGTCTGCGTTAACGGTTGCGAACGCGTTTGAGAAGCCCGCCAACACGCCACCGAAGTCGATATCGAGCCCTGCGACGTCGTCGTCCACGTCGGTAACGATTCCGCTAAGTAGCCAACTCCATCCGCTTTGTTCGATGGCAGAGAATCCAGAGATCACCGGGGCGTCGTTCACGGCGGCGATGTAGACGGTGAAGCTCGTTTCAACCCAACCATACCAGTCATCCGTTGCCCGGACCGTGATATGGGCCTCTCCATAGGCGTCTTGAGCGAAATCGAGGAAGAACCCTGCGTCGCCGGCCGAGAAACCGTCCGATATGGAGTCGAACAAGTCGGAGTTCGTGTTGCCGACTACCGTGTAGGTCAATTCTTCGTCGGTATGGTCGACGTCTGCGAAGGCGGCATCCAAGTTCACGAACTGGTCTGCCGCGTCCTCGTCGACGTTGACGTCCGAAATGCCCGTCTCGACGTAGGGTGAGTCGTTGACTTCGTAGACGTAGACCGTGAAGCTCTCCTCGACCCAAGCGCCGTCGTAATCCGTCGCTCGTACGGTAAGATCCGCCGCGCCGGTTTGGTCCGGGGCGAGGTTCAGATAGACACCGGCGTATCCGTCGGAGGTCCCTAGATCGGTCGAATCGAACAGGCTGGAATTCGTGTTCTCAACGACCGAGTAGATCAGGTAGCCGTCGGGGTCTTCGATGTCCTCGAAGGTGGCGTCGAGATTCACGAACGCGTCGGGATCGTCCTCGTACAGATACCGGTCGTCGATGTTCGATTCGACGAAGGGAACGTCGTTGACCGAGCTTACGTAGACCGTGAAGCTGGTGGTGACGTACTGGAAGTCGGTGTCGGTCGCTTTCACCGTGATCTGCGACGACCCGTTGGCGTTGGCCGCAAACTCCAGGCGCAACTCCCCGTTGCCCAGACCGCTGTCGACCGCATCGAAGAGCCCCGGGTTGGAGTTTCCGGTCACTTCGTAGGTCAGTTCGTGGTCGTAGTCCTCGGCGTCGTCAAAGGCGAGGTGAAGGTCGGTCACATCGTCCGCCGCGTCCTCGTCGACGTAGACGTCGTAGATCCCGGACGTCGTTGGCGGTGAGCCGGATAGCACAACGCGATTCTCCAGCCGCTCCAAGCGTAGGGGACGCGACTTGCATGCTCGATGTCGGGACAATCTCCAGGACGTCATGAGCGCACCTTCTCTACTGCAACAGCCCGCACGTTCGGGTGGGTCAGGCGCCGCGCGACGCAGCAAGTGTCGCCGGGGCGACAGGGCGCCAGATGTGAAGTGGCCGGGGGGCCACTCATGTAATTGCGAAACGCTGCCGAAACCGTGCGTGACCGATAGACGATCGGCGACGCGGCGTAAGCGCGTGGCACGGCAGACGACGCGTGAGAACGTAGCAACCGTTGTGCCGTTCGGCACGGCTGAGCGAGACGAGTGCCTGCAACGGCACCCTAAGGAGTTGACCGGACTGCCGTTTGCGGAAATCGCCCCCGACGGTCTCGATCAGGACCGCAGCGCCGCCACGGTCACTTCGTGGAAACGTCGGCGGCCCTCATGTTGCCGAAACGCAACAACGTAAGATGTGAGGGCCGCGTGAAGTAGCCGAGGTGGCAAGTCTGCGGTCAGAACGGTCGTATCAAACGCTCGATCTCGTCGGTCGGCGATGATCCGGGAGACCGTTGCAGCATTTTGCGGAATTCCTCGCTGTCGAAGAGTGGCTCGAAGTCCGAATCGGACTTGAGCGGGCTTGGATCGAGGCCGTGTTGCACGGCCTGATCGAGGAGATCCTGTGCCAAGTCGAGAAGGGTCTCCTTCCTTTTGACATCGAGGTCCTTTTCAAGGGCAGCGATCACATGCAGCGAAGCTGCCTGG
This sequence comes from uncultured Planctomycetaceae bacterium, assembly GCA_964472545.1. GTDB lineage: Bacteria > Planctomycetota > Planctomycetia > Pirellulales > Thermoguttaceae > CAYYNP01. Next base: position 19,685 of record CAYYNP010000005.1, read on the forward strand.
CGACATAGCTCGGCCGATGGCGGGCGGACCCGCGCAGCCCGTCTGGCCAGAGCCAATTGCAACCGTTCCACCGGCCGGCCACCGTAAGCCTGATTCAGGTAGACGCCGACCAGATTGCCGTAGGCCGGCGCAAGATTCCCATCGGCTGCGACGGCCTGTTCCAGAGCGAGCCTCGCTTCGTCGAGCCGACTCAACTGCATCAGGCTGTAACCGAAGTTGTTGAGCACTTCTGCCGAACCGGGGTCCCGGCGAAGTGCCTTGCGATACCAAGTCAGAGCGTCGTCATGCATCCGCTTTCGGCTTAGGCAGTAAGCGCGGCATGCCGCGCCATGCGCCGTCGGCGCCAATTGCTCAGCATCAAAGAGGTCAAGACAAGCTTCCGAGTATCGCTCGCAGCGAGCGTGGGCACAGCCGCGGGCAAGCAGGATCTCGGGATTGTCCGGATCCGATTCGAGGGCCTTGTTGAAACAGGCGACCGCCGGATCGAAAAGCCCCCGTTCGTATAGTTCGAGGCCTTCCTTGTACTGCCGCATGGAGTACGGGTCGCGAAACGCAAGGTAGCCGCCCAGCGCCAGAGCACCGCCGAAACTCAACACCGAGACGAGCCACGCGCGGCGCGGGTGCGCGCGGACCCAGCGCCGACCACGGCGCATCGGCGAGAGCTGCTTGCGCAGCGCAGCCGCCAACGTGCCGGCCGACTCCGGCCGATCTTCGGGGTCGTACGCCAGGCAATCGGCAATCAGCCGCGCCAGAGACTTCTCCACGCGCCGGTTCTTCTCTCGCAAAGACAGCGGTCCGGCTTCCTGCTGCCGAAGGAGTTGCTGCGCGGCCTGCTCCAGAGAATCGTCGCTTGGCAAGTCCCCAAAAGGCAATGAGCCGCAGAGCAATTGGTGGAGAATGATCCCCAGCGAAAACAGGTCCGTGCGTGGGTCGGCAAGGCTGCCGATGCCGCGTTTTCTGAGAATCACCGTCTGGAGTTGCTCGGGCGCCATGTACGGCAGAGTGCCGCCGAGGCGGCCGGCACCGATCTGTTCGTCGGACGAGAGGTTGAAGTCCAGCAGCAACGGCCGGCCTTCCTGAGAAAGCAAGACGTTTGACGGCTTCAGATCTCGGTGGCAGACGCCTCGCGAATGCGCGTACGATAGGCCGTCGGCAAGTTGTATCGCCAAGTGGACGATCCCCTCGACGTAGGTCCCGTGCCGCAGTATCCGGTCAAAAGACGTCGCGTCGGCCGACGCGTCATCGTCGCTAAGTTCTCGGATGGTGTCGATGATCACGCGGGCGTGCAGCGGCGGGGAGGCGCCTTCAAATGCGCGATCGAGCAAGTCGGCCAGAGTTGCCCGCCCCAAATACGGCATGCAAACGGCCGTCAATCCCGTCGAATCGTCATCGCGTACGGAATGCACGGGCACGATGTTCGCGTGCCGCAGCTTGCCCAGGACCTCGGCCTCCTGACCGCCCTGCGGGGCGATCTTCAACGCGACCTGGCGATTCCCGAGATTCGGTTCCGATGCCAGGAAGACGCGGCCAAACGTCCCGCGGCCAAGTTCGCTGAGCAAGGAGAAGTCGAGAAATGAGGTGCCGGGTTCCAGCCAGGAAACCGCCTCCTGCGCAATCTGAAAGTCCGGATGCGACCCCAATAGCCGATTGACTTCGATCAACAGATAGAGGGATTGCTGCAAAGTCGGAAAACGCCGAGAGAACTTATCGGCGTCAAGGGATTGGTCGTGCTCACGGTGGTGGAGATATTCGTCGTAGGCCAGATTGAGAACCACCGACTTGTGCGTCTTCAGTTCCGGATGGGCGTTGAGAACGGCGACGACGTCCGGCGCCTCTCCCTTGCGCCAGCGACGTCTGACTTTGTCGGCCAACCGTTCGGCAGCCCGTACACCCTCATCGTCGAATTCGGCGGTTGACGCAGTCGTGAACGTACTCGATTGACTTCTCATTCCGTTGTGTCCAGGGCAAGCCTCTTGAGGAAACGGCGTATCGTGCTCTCGTTGATATGGAGCGTCTCTGCAATCTCGGCGTTGGTTCGGCCCTGCAATCGCAGGTGGATGATGCGCCGGTAGTGTTGCGGTTGCCCGGTCAGCATCCGCTCCAACCGCTCGCGCGCTACGGCGACCTGCATGGGCATCGGCTGATGACCGCGCGTGTCCCCCTGCTCTGTCACGTCGGCTTCTTCCAGCGAGCGTTCGCGATTGAGGTTGAACTTCTGCGTCATCAGGCGACGGCGGACTTCCATTCCCACTTTGTTGCGGGCCATCGTTGCCAGAAACGCGGCGAGTTCTTCCGGCCGGTTGAAACGCTGCAGGTCGACCGGGTCGCGGAAGAACGAGGACCAGACGAGTTGAACGAAATCCAACGAATCGAACTTCGAGCGCAGCCTCCGGTTCAAAGATCGACGGACCGCCTGACGTAGCGAGTCTCCGTACCGCTCGACGAGTTGCCAGACGGCATCTTTTGACCCATCTCTAACCCCCGCATTAGCGTGCCAAAGTCGGGATTCTCTTCAGCCATGGGAAGCCAACTCCCGCGCAAACACCTCGCAAGATGGTCGCTCACGCGTTTTCTAGATGGCCACGCCCGCTTTCCACACCGAATCGCAATTAGGGAAAACAGAGGCAGTGTGCCACGCGCCTCTTCGTGCAAGGGGCATACTTGCACGCAGAGCCGGTTGTGGCACATCAATCCCAAAGGCGTGCACCGACGGGTGCGGGCCCAAAGGGTGGGTGTCACATAGCCGCATGGGTCATCCTGCGCCGTGGCCCACCCTTTGTCTATTTTGATCGAATAGTGCTCGCCTGTAAAGAAGGAGTTATTGGCAATATAGGGGCCACCCAGCCCAGAGGGCGGTCAGGCCGTTGCCTGGTCGGAGATGTCCAGAAACCGCAGGATACTGCACGTCGACGATGACCCGGCGGTGACGCGATTAGTCGCCGCGAGTCTTAAGGGTCGTGGGTTCGACGTGACGTCGTTCAACGACCCCGCGCTCGTCGTGCCGGAGGTTCTCCAGCAGCCGTTCTGCGCTGCGATCCTCGACGTGGAGATGCCCAACATTGATGGGTTCGAATTGCTTCGCCGTATCAGGTCGTCCGACGATCATCTGCCGGTGATCATGTACTCCAGTATCGAACCGAACTGCGCGCTGGGCGATTTCCAGCACGAAGGAGCCGTTGCCTTCGTCTCGAAGACCTTAGGTGGCCTCTCTGCACTGTTGAAGCAGGTGCAGGAATCGCTTGACGCAGCGGACCTGCCATAGTGAGATTCGCCGGACGCGTCCGACATCAGCCCATTACGGCGACCTATTGCTCACCGGGTAGCGGGCCGTAGAGTTCCAATTCCCAGATGCGGGTCAGGTCGCTGGGGGCGCGGGTCACCAACAACCGGACCTGACGAGTGGTAATCGGCGCGAACTTCGCGTGCCAGTCGCAGGTCTCATTGCCAGCCGTCTTGGTGCCCGGCACGTCGCGATAGTCGGTGCCGTCGTGGTATTGAAGCACAAAGTCGGTGATCGGCGTGATCGGGCCCTTGGCGCCGCCGGCCTGGCCGGTGACGATTCGCACGGCGCCGAGCGTCTGCGGCTGCGGCCAGGAAAGCTCGACCCGGCCGGGTATTGTCTCGTCGCTGACGAAGCGCAGCGCGTTGTCGGTGTAGCTGACCTTGCCGTCGTTGACGCACTCCGCGCGATACTGCCCGCTGCTGTGAAGACCGGAGACCGCCACCTCGGCCGATCGGGCCAGGTTCTTGCCCGCGGTGGCAAGCCACTCGGGCGGCTTCGGGGGGCTGGGCGGCTGGGGCACGGGCAGCTTGCCCACGCCTTGGGTCATCAACGCCTGCAACTCGTCGAGGTAGTTGGTGTAGACGTCGCGCGGCCGGCCGTCGTACTTCCGGGCAACGGCCGAGGCCATACCGACCACCTCGCCCATCATCCCGGTGGTTCGCATCACGCGGATCGTCCCCAACGCCACGTGCGTCACGCTGATGTTGCGGCCCGCCACGAAGAGGTTCTCGACGTTGCGGCTGTAGAGGCAGCGATAGGGAATGGCGTACGGCTTGATCCGCAGATGAACGGCGCGCGAGCGGAACTCCTCGTCGGGGAATTGGTCGGACTGGATCGGGTAGTGCAGGTCGATCGACCAGGTGGTCGTCACCGAGGCGTCGGGAAACTCGCGGCCTTCGACCACGTCCTGCTGTCGCAGGATCACGTCGCCCAACAACCGCCGCGACTCCCGCTTGCCGCCGACGTAGGCCACCCAACTCAGCTTTCGCCGGGCGTAACGGTTCTTGTCCGGGGCGTGGTTCTTCTGAAAGGCCCAGTTGCCGTAGACCGCCCGCAGGCCGTGGTCGCGGACGAACTCAAACTGGTCGATCTGGTCGTGCCGGAAGCCGGTCTCCCAGTTCCAATTGCCGGAGACGGCTTGTTGGTAGTTGTTCTCGTTGAATTGGATCGCCCAGGGGCAGTCGGGAAAGTCGGCCGGCTCGTCGGTCTCGGCCGTGTACCACATCACCGAGGTGCCCATCGTCTGGCGGTCGGCTTTCTCCGGCGCGAGTTCCTCTTCCGTTTCGGCACGGTTCTCACGTCCGTAGCGGAAATCGGCCCCGGCCAGAAAGCCGATCGTGCCGTCGCCCGTGCAGTCGGCAAACAGCGGAGCGGCAAATCGCAGTTCCCGGTTCGTGCGGATGTTCTTGGCGATCACTGCGGCGATGCGATTCTCCTGCTTTTCGACGGCGAAGGCGTGCATGTTCAAGAATAGGTGCAACGTCTCTTCGGCTTCGACGACCGCCAGCTTCTTCGCATCGTCGTAGTGTCCGGCCGGCTGGGCATTACCGTGATGGCCCGAGTCGAGTTCGTTGACCACGCCGCCGACAGCCGGATACGGTTTCTGGTGGATCTTGCCGCCAAGATGCACGCGGACCTCCGAACTGTTGTTGCCGCCGAGCACGGGCCGATCCTGGATCAAGGCCACCTCGAGTCCCAGCCGCGCCGCCGCCACCGCCGCACACGTGCCGGCCATGCCGCCGCCGACCACGACCAGGTCGAAACGCCCGGCGTCCGCGGGTTTCTCCGGAAGGCCAAGTTGCTTGCGTCGGAACTCGGCCATCGCCGGGCCGTCGTTCGGCGGCGTGAAGTCTTCGTCGGCGGTCAGTACGATCGCGTCGCAGCGGCCGTCGAAGCCGGTCAGGTCGTGCAGGGCAAGCGTGTGTTTGCCGGCCGGCAATTCGACCGTGCCGCCGTCTTGCCAATGCCAGGCGGCGCCCTCGGTGCCGAAGGTCGTCTTCAGCGGCTTGCCGTCGAGCAACACCTGAAAGCGTCCCGGCGCGCCCGGCCCGTTCCACGGAGCGACCCAATCCCGCGTTCGCACCAGCACACGATACGACCCGGCGGCCGGCAGCGTGACCGTGGTCGTGGCATCCTCGACCGGCCGCCCCATCCCGTGGGCCAGCAGCATCGGCGAGCCCATCTGGTCCATGAACTGCTGGTCGACCATCCAGCCGCCGACGTCGGCGAAGCCTTCGGCTTCGAGGAGCACGGTGTGCTGGCCCTGATTGTCCGGAGCCGACATTGCCGCGCGACTGGCGGCCAGGATCATCAACATGCTCAGCAGAAGTCTCGACATGGGCGTGCTCCTTGAGGGAAATGGTAGACTATTTGGGAAATCGAATGACCATCGCGGCCTGGAGAGTGGGGGGTGGCTTTCAGATACGGTCAGCACCTTTTCCCAGTGTAGTCGTGTGCGCAGGGCGGTCAAGTATTGCACATAGATCGGCTCGCGCTGCCACGCCGTCCGGAATCAAGTAGAATGGATAAGGTGGTGGTGATTCGGCTTGGCAAGAAGAAGGACAGCGATGACCAATCTGGTGACGGACCATGATTCCCGCATTTGACGCCGAAGGCTACCTGCCGCCGGGAATCCACCGGGCCAGTATGCAGGAGATTCGCGCACGGTTCGGCCAGGAGTCCGAATTGCGGCGAGTGCAGATGGAGTCGCTGCTCTGGCTGGTAGAACTGGCGTGGCGTGCCGGCATTCGGCGGATCGTCGTCAACGGCAGCTTTGTCACCGATAGACTGGAACCTAACGACGTGGACTGTGTCCTGCTTGTCGGGGCAGGGTTCCCGAGTGATGAAGCTGCCGAGGCGGAACTGCTGAGCGGATTACCGTTCATCAACATGGAACTGGTTGATCAAGACGCCTTTGAACAGTTTACCGAGAAGACGTTCGCAACCGATCGTAATCTGGTCCCCAAGGGGATGATCGAGGTGGTGCCATGAGCATTGAGAACCGACGCCAGTGGGAGAATACGCGGGCAAAGCTGAGCGAGTTGGAGCAGCTCTACGAGACCAAGAGACAAGAGACGGGCGACCGACACGTCCGCGAGTTGACGTTGCGTTCACTCAAGAAGCGGATCAACCAGTTCAAAGAGGAGATCGTCCGATACGAGGCGCGGGTCACGTCTCCGGCTCGCGACGGATAGAGGCAAGGCCTGCCCTCTCGCTCGACGTGTCTTCGTATCGCCGGACGATGCTCGACTACTGCCTCAGCGCACGTGGTCGGATGGGTAAGTCCCGGCACATCGATCAAAGTTCCTCGTACGCCGTCTCCCGATTCGTGCGCCGGGCCATCTCGCTGGTGTAGCGGACGCCCAGGTGGTCGGCGTGTGCTTCGGCCCAGTCGGTGAGCTTCGTGGTGCCGGCCGGCGGGGAGTCGACGTAGAGCAGATTCGCCATCAGGCCTTTGACCTCGGCCCGGGTAATCATCACGTCGCCCACGATCCGCCCCAACATCGCGCCGGCCAAATGGGCCATCCACGGCGGCAGGCCGATCACGCGGCGCGGCTTGCTGATGATCTTGCCAATGGTTTCGACCAACTCGCGAAACGTGAACGTCTCCGGGCCAATCGCGTCGATCGTGGCGTTCTCCGACGCCAGCCCCTGCTCGACCGCAAGCTGGGCCAGATCGTCGACGTAGATCGGCTGCAAGCGATACGCGCCGTTGCCAAAGAGCCCGAACAGCGGAAACCGCCGCAGGCACCAGGCGATGTTGTTGACCAGGACATCTTCTTTGCCGAAGAGCACCGTGGGCCGCAGGATCGCATAAGAGAGCCCCGATTCGGCCAACGCCCGTTCGAGCACGGCCTTGCCGCTGAAGTACTCCAACGGGGAATCTTCCGAGGGGTTCGTGATGCTCACGTGTACCACGCGCCGGACACCCGCCGTCTTGGCCGCCTCGAACAGCTTCCGGGTGTTGTCGACGGCCTCCGAGTGGGTGAAGCGTGCCCGGCCGGACCGCCGGGAGTTGAAGCGGACCCAATAGGTGTTGTACAACACGGCCGCCCCGTGCAGCGACTCGGCCAGCGCCGCCGGATCGTCGAAATTCAGCGGCCGGGCTTCGACCTGCTCGCGCAGCGGGTGCGGCCGATCGGGGGAATTGGTCAGCGTTCGGACACGATGCCCCGCCTCGAGCAGCCGCCGGGCAATGTAGCTGCCGGAGTAACCAAAGGCCCCGGTGACGACGTGCAACTCTCCCTCGTCCATCGCCGCACTCCAAAGACGATTACTTCTGGCCGTCCGCGCCGTCTGCCCGCAGCATCGGCCCCAACTCCAAACGCTTCAGCGGCAGCGCCGACGACGGGCACGACCCGACCGCCAGGTGCAGCCTGAGCGAGGCCGGCTCGAAGACCATCGTCTGCACGGTCAGCCGGCCTTGATTGACTTCGTGGAGCTTGGCAGCCACATCGGCAAACGCTACGGTCTCTTGGCCCCAGCACTCTTCCAATTCGCGATACCGCCGGCACCGCCGGAACACGGCCAACTCTTCGGTGCGGAAGTGGTTCGTGCAGGCACACAACCCTTCTTCGTCGCCGCGTACGGCAACGGTCCGCGGCGTCATCTCCAACACGGCGCAGTTCTCTCGGTCGCAGACCGCCAGATTCAACAGCGTGGTCCGCTCGACCGACCGCAGCAACTTCTCGGCTTCCCCGATCGTGGCACACTCCTCGAGCATCCGCCGAATGCAAAACGCGTAGGGCACGCCCTTGGGATTGAACATCGGGGCGCGGTCGCGGCTGACGACGACCTCGTGCACCGCCACGCACAGCCCGGCGTCGTTCATGCCCGAGAGACACCCGAACATGCCCGGGTAGCCGATCGACGCAAAGGCATGCTTTCCCTTGGGCCGATGCACCGTGACCAGGCAGTATTTCTCGATCATCCCCAGCGTGAAGAAATCGAGGTTGCGGCCGAACAGCGGGGCTTTGGTTTCGCTGCGCGCGGCCTCGACCATCAACGACGAGCAGCCGAACCCGCCGCGATAGGTGTCGACCATCGTGTTGGCCACCACGCCCAACTCGTGGTCGGTGCCGGCGGCGGCCGCAAAGGCCTTCAACTCGTCGCGATAGTCCGGCGGAAACTGCGGCAACAGCGCATGGCCCCGTTCGACCATCTTTGGCCACGTGGCCCCGCGGCCGAACTGCTCCAGCAGACGTTTCGGATAACCGGAAAGGAATCCCACCGCCTCGGAGGTCAGCGCCGCCTTCTGCCGGCCGATCTCTTCCGGCGTGCCCCGGACGATCAGCACGGGCAGGCCGTTGATGATCTTCAATTCGCCCCCGCCGATCTGGCGTGCGCGGTACGGCGAGTCGTCTGCAGCGCTGGCCCCGACGACCACCGGAGCCAAGCAGATCAGGACGAGTAACTGGGACGCTCTGGGAAACGGACGCATGCGTTGGGTCCCTTCGGCGCGATGTAAGCGGTTGAGTCTCATGGAATTATGGCCCGTGGAACTGCATCGGGCAAGCGTAGCACGGCCCCCACTTGCTCACACCCCCGCTACGGGACCAGCGCCGCAATCGCCCGGAAAATCAGCCGGGCCACCACGATGTAGGCGTTTCCCCAGGCCCCCTCGCGAAAGAACTGCACCTCGATGCCCGCCGAGCCCACGAACGGCCGCAGCATCCAGCCCATCTGGATGCCCACGAACATGTAGATCACCAGCCACGTCCAGAGCATCCCGCGGTGCTTCGGGTTGTGTCGGATGAGCGGCCGGTAGGCGGCGCGCAGCAGTCCTTGGGCGGCGAAACTGGCCACGGCGAACATCATCGCGTTGAACAAGATGGCCAGCGTGTAGTCGTCGCACGAGAGATACCAAACGGCCGTCAGCGGGGCCAGCGCGGCCAGCACGATCGCCAGCGCCGCCTGGGCCGAGACCAGCGCCCTGACCGCCGCCCCGAAATCGGATCGCAACCCGAACAGACTGTTGAGCACGAAGAAGCTGGGCATCGCGACGGCCGACGTCGCCAGCAGCAACATCGGCACCTTGATCGCCGCGTAGACGATCTGCAGCGCCCGGCCGTCGGCGATGCCGCGAAAGCTGCCCAGCACGGCCCCATACGCCGCGGCGAAGACCACCACGATCAAGACCAGGTGCAACATCTCCCGGCGCGGCCGGGCCGATACGGGCGTGCGTTGGCGTTGCCGCAGCACGTCGTCGACGCGAAGTAGGAAGCTGACCATGGCAACCTCCGTAACCCCGGTGTCGCATGCGACGCCGAGAAGACGGATATCCTAGGAGAAGAGCGCCCCAATCGCCCTGGCAACCGCCTCGAAGAAGTTCGACTCGCGTTGCCGAAACCACTGAAACTCCGCCTCGGGGGAGCCGATAAACGGACGCAACACCCAGCCCATCTGCGCACCGACCAGTCCGAACACGATGATCCAACACCCGAACACCTTCTTGACGTGCCGGCCCAACGTATGGTCCGCAATGCGATCCAGCGCCCCGGGCTCCTCGGCGAGTTCCGGTTCCAGCATCGGCAGAGGAGTCGTCGGGTCGTGGAACGGGACTTCTGGTCCGCCGTCCACATCGGCGGCTTCTGGATCGGAGTCTGGATCGGGCTCCGCATCGGCGTCGTCCGGCGGAGTGTCCTTTGGCGAATCGGGCCGTTGGGTGGTGCCCAGGGCGATGCCCATCCGGTGCAGCGTCTGCAAGAGGAACGTCAGCCCGATGACGCCCGACACGGCAAACACCGCGACGTTCAGCAGCACCATGAACGGATAGCTGGTCGTGCTCACCGAGAAGAAAGCGACAATTGTCCCCAGCGAGGCGAGCACGGCCAGGTTGACCCCCATCGCCGCGATCAGCAGACGCAAAAGGGCCGGCAGTGTCAGCCGAGAACCGACCAAGGCGTTGAACACGTACAGCGACGGGAACGTGACCAGCAACGTGAGAAAGAACAACGCCGGCACTTTGAGCATGCTGGACAGAGTCTGCCGCAACTCGGGCTCCTCGATCCCGAAGATGGCATAGCAGCCCATGCAGATCCCGTAGAGCATTCCCAACACCAACACCACCGCCGCCATTCCCAACGGCTGCACGGCAATCGTCTGCTCCTGCAAAGCCGAAGGGCGGGTTGCCTCTCCGCGCAGGACACGATCCAGATCTTTGAGCGAACGCAGCATGACATGACCCCCCGGTGAATCGGAGTAGCTTTGCAACGCAAAGCATTCTAGCATGGTTGTTTGGGCAAGTAAAGCAGAATCTGGGGAAATGCCTCGCCAGAGGGGATGGCAGAATGGGCGAAAGTGGCCGCAAACGACTTTATCGCTTACAATTCAGAGTGTCGCTTGCCCCTGTCGTGGAGCCCCATCCGCTGGAGACGCTGCCGTGGAAATCGTGCTGATTTGCCTGTTCCTGGTCCTGCTCGCGTTGATCCGCGGCAGTTGCGGCACGTGAGGCTAGTCGACCGCGACTCGGTTCGAGTCCTCCACGCAATCTTCCTCAAAGCGCCGCAGTCGTTGGTGGCTTCATGTCGCGTAGCCGGCCGGATGCTCGCGAAACCAGCCCCACGCCGTGGCCACGATCCGGTCGAGTTCGGTGTAATCGGCCGACCATCCGAGTTCGCCGCAGATCTTCTCGGCGTTGGCAAACAACACGGCCGGATCGCCGGGGCGTCGGGGGCCGTATTCGATGGGGATGTCGATGCCGGTTACCCGACGCGCCGCTTCGACCACCTCGGCAACCGAATACCCCCGGCCGATGCCCAGGTTGTAGAACCGCGCGTCGCCCGGCTGAAGCGCGCCCATCACCGCCATGTGGGCCGCGATGAGGTCTTCGACGTGGATGTAGTCGCGGATGCAGGTGCCGTCGGGCGTGGGATAGTCGGTGCCGAAGACGGTGACTTTTTCACGGCGGCCAAGCGCGGCGTGCAGCAGGACGGGAATCAGGTGCGTTTCCGGGTCGTGGTCTTCGCCCAGCGATCCGTCGGCCGCAGAGCCGGCCACGTTGAAATAGCGCAGCGCGGCGTAAGAGAACTCCCCGTCGGCCGCGCCGTAGTCTCTTAGCACCCGCTCGACGCACCACTTCGACCAACCGTAAGGGTTGATCGGCTGCTGCGGCATCGTCTCCACGATGGGCGTCGCTTCCGGCTCGCCGTAGGTGGCGCAGGTGGAACTGAACACCAACCGCTTCACGCCGGCGGTCTGCATCGCCTTGAGCAGACTGACGGTGCCGGCCGTGTTGTTGTCGTAGTAGATCAGCGGCTCGGTGACCGACTCGCCCACGTAGGCCAGCGCGGCGAAGTGCATTACGCAGTCGATCGCTTGCTCTCGGAGCACGTCGGCCAGGGCGTCGGTTTGGGCCAAATCGAGCTGCTCGAAGGCGGCCCGCGGGTGGACCGCCTGGCGGTGTCCGCGGAAGAGGTTGTCGACCGCCACGACCCGATGTCCGGCTTCGATGAGTTGCTTGACGGCGTGCGAGCCGATGTAGCCGGCCCCGCCGGCGACCATCACGTTCATTCGATTCCCTTCCGCATGACACTTGAAGCTGCACGGCAACGAAAAGGGGACAGGTCCAATTTGTGCGAAGCACCCTTCGGGCCGTTCCGGCAAATTGGACCCGTCCCCTTTTCGTTGCAGGATTTCGGCGGCACGACGCTAGACATACAATTCGACGTCGCGAAGTGCCGTCTGTCAAGCCCGCCCCACCTCGACGCACGTCCCGGCAAGGGCTACACTCGCGTGCAGTACGTGATGACCGTCAGACTAGATTAACGGGTGGCTGGGGGTAAAGCGCAACGGTGCCCCAGGTTGCCGGCGCTTCCTTAGTCGTGCAAGTTTCTGGGGCACCGTTGCGCTTTGCCCCAGCCACCCAACCGCCAATAGCAGGTGGCACACTCGGCCGCCAAGATCGTTCGAAGGGCCGTCAGCGATCGACTCCCGATCGCCCGTGGAGACAACGACCATGCCGATCCTCGTCACGGGTGCCCACGGGCAATTGGGCGGCGAACTCTGCCGGCGGCTCGCCCCAGATACGATCGACCCGGACGCGATCGGTGTGGACGTCGATACGCTCGATTTGACCGACGGGGACGCCGTCCGCCGCACGCTGCGAGAATTGCAGCCGGAGGCGGTGATCAACTGCGCAGCCTACACCCAAGTCGATCGGGCGGAGGCCGAACCCGAGGCGGCTCGGGCCGTGAACGCCGCGGCGGTCGAGCACCTGGCCGACGCGTGTGCCGAGTTGGAATGTCCCTTGGTTCAGATCAGCACCGATCACGTGTTCGACGGGCCGCCGGACCGCACGCGGCCGTTTGGCGAGGACGACCGGCCCTCACCGCGAGGCGTCTATGCCGCTACCAAGCTCGACGGCGAACGGGCGGCCGTCCGTTGCGCGAAGCACTTGATCGTGCGGACCTGTGGTCTCTATGCGCGGCCGTCCAATCGCCCGGCAGAAGAAGATCGGGCACGCAATTTCGTCAAGACGATGCTCCGTCTGGGGGCCGAGCGGGCCAAGTTGCGGATCGTCGCCGACCAGTTCTGCACGCCCAGCTACGTCCCCCACGTCGCCCGGGCTGTGCTGCTTCTGCTGCAAGCGGCTCGAGCCGGCAGCGCGGACTGGGGGATCTACCACGTGACAAACCGCGGCGTAACGACCTGGTTCGATTTCGCCGACGAGATCTTTCGCCTGGCGGGGATCGACGTCGTACGGGAACCGATCACCACGGCCGAATACGACGCCGCGGCGCCCCGCCCGGCCTACAGCGTGCTAGATACGGCCAAGTATCACGCACTCGGCGGCCCGACCATGCCGACGTGGCAGGAAGCGATCGCCGAACGTCTGGCCGAAACCTCGGGAGCCAACCGATGAGCGAATCCGCCGGCGGCAAAGTCGCCCTGATTACCGGCAGCGGCAAGCGCCGCGTGGGAAACGTCGTCGCCCGGGCGTTGGCGGCTCGGGGATATTCGATCGCGTTGCACTACAACCGCTCGGCCGACGACGCCCGGCGGAGTGTGGCCGAGATCGAGCAGCAAGGAGTCCGGGCGGCCGCGTGGCAGGCCGACGTGGCCGACGAGTTGCAGGTCGACCGGATGATCGACGCCGTATTCGACCGCTTCGGACGGCTCGACGTGCTGGTCACCGCGGCGGCCGTGTGGGACCCGAAACCGCTGGAGGAAACCACGGCCGAAGACGTCCGGCGCCAGTTCAACGTCAACGCCCTGGGCACGTTTCTCTGCTGCCGCAAGGCGGGCCTGATGATGGCCGGGCAGCCCCAGGGCGGCGCGATCGTGACCGTCGGCGATTGGGCCATCGAGCGGCCGTATCTCGACTACGCCGCCTACTTCCTCAGCAAAGGCGCGATCCCGACGCTGACGCGGACCCTGGCCGTCGAGTTGGCCCGGCGCAACCCGCGGGTCCGCGTCAATTGCGTCTTGCCCGGCCCGGTGATGCTGCACAAGACGCTCTCGGAAGCCGAGCGTCAAGAGGCGATCGCCGGAACGCTCGTGCGGCGCGAAGGGACTCCCGAACACGTCGGTCAGGCAGTCGTTTCGCTGGTCGAGAACGACTTCGTCACCGGCGTCTGCCTGCCGGTCGACGGCGGCCGGACGATTGCGGGGGCTTGGTAGGCGGTTGCTGGCAAGAGTGTCCGGGGACGCAGCCACGAGAAGTGCCGCATGTGAATCGGATCCTCTTGTTGCTCCGCAACCCCGACGCTTTTCCGGCAAAGCGCGAGAGGTGGCTGCGACCATTGCGGAAAAGCGTCGGGGCCACCCGGCAGTTTGGCCGCCTTTCTTGCCACCGCCGGCCATCTCCGCTACACTCGAACGCGTGGGCCGTTGGTATCCCAGTCACGTCTTGATACAGGGAACGTCATGTCGAGCGAAGCACAGAAGGTCGAAGATCTGTCGAAGTGGGAATACATGCAGTTGAATCGGAAGACGGAGGAGTATCTGATCAACGACATGAACAAGCTCGGGGAAGAGGGCTGGGAGTTGGTGGCGATCACGCGGCAGAAGGACGCCAAGTCGGGAATGGGGGCCGGCGTGGCCTGGGTCGCCTTCCTGAAACGGCCCTATACCGGCACGATCGATAGGCACGAAATCGTCAAAGCGGCGGCCAAGGTCGCCGCGCCGGTTGCCGGCGAGGAGGCTCCGAAAGCTGACGAATCGAGCGAATCGGGCGAATCGGGCGGGTTCGATTTCGATTCCGACGCGGCGCTGGCGCCGCCGACCGCGTCGCCGGCGTTTGGGCTGCCCTCTTCGGCGCCGCCTTCGCCCGCCCCACCTTCGCCAGTTCCCTCGCCCTCGATCGCGCCTCCGCCGATGCCGGGCGGCGATGCGGGCGGCGATGCGGGCGGTGAAACGGGCGCCGACGCACCGCCGTCGGACGAGACCGCCGATGGCGATAGCGGAACGGAATCTGCCGCTGAGGACGATGCAGACGCAGCGCCGATCGTCGAGGAGCCCGAGGAAATCGAGATCCTTGATGACGACGACGATGACGTCTTCACCTTCTCCGACGAGAAGTAGCGGCTAGCGGCCGCCGCGGCGCCTATTGAAGGCACGCAGGGTGTTGCCGACGATGTGGCCCGGCCGGTTGGGCCGCTGCAACAGCGGCATGCTGCGGATCGAAGTGCGAGAAACGGTGGCGCGGCGGACGGGAGTCGCCGTGCTGCCGGTCGAAGTGGTACTCTCCCCGTCGGCGCGGGCCGCGGCGGCCCCACCCAAGATCATCAGCCCACCTACGACACCCACACCAATCAGTCGGCGAATACTCACGATCTTCGCTCCCGGCAAAGAAACACAGACTTCTCCATGCGCGCCACGGGTCGGGGCGCGGGGTGCCGCCGTGGCCCCTGGAAAGTATAGGTGACGAAGCGGCGCGGCGCGGAATCTGCGCGGCTTTTTTCGCGGCAAAGAGACCGGAAGAAGACGCTGCGTTGCATCAGCCTACAAACTCTGCCCCGTCACGCCTGCCAGTTGCTAGCAATCACGTGACGCGACAGCCGCCACAGTGGCCGGGCGCTGCACGTTCTTGGCCGTGAAATCGAAGTCGTACTTGCTCAATTGCAGCAGCAGCAGCCCCACGGAAATCGTCAACATCAGCAGAGCAATGCCCAAGAGCACGGTGAACGGGTTGGCATGGGTCAGCGCGTAGACTAGGCCGCCCTTCTTCTCTTCTGCCTCCTCCTCCATTTCGTCCGCCCCCTCGTCCAGCAAACCTTGTGCGCCGGCGTCTTCGTCCAAGACCGGCAGCGCGCCGGCGTCATCGGTGAGCATGTCGCCGGAAAGCACATCGTCGGCGAGCGGGTCGCCGGAGGCGGCGTCCGCAGCAAGGAGATCGTCGGCGACTGCGTCCTCGCTTAGCGTATCCTCGCTCAGCAGGCCCTCAGCGTTCTCCAACGGCGCATCGTCGGAAAGCGGCTCCAAGACGGCGCCGTCGTCGAGACCACCGTCGTTGAGACCTCCGCCATCGGCCGCCGCATCGTCTTCGAAATTCAGTTCGCCGAAATCGAGTTCATCGTCGTTGGTACCGGCCACAACAACTCCTTGTCGCGAAGAGACCCGGCCGCCGCGGCCGGCGGCCAGAGGTTGGGGATTTGTGCGGTCCGCCAGAAGCGGACCCTATCTTCTGCGCACAACTCCCATTATAACTCCCTGAGGTGGGGTCCGCTACCAGAAAACCGCGCTTCAAAGGCCCAAGCAGCGTTTAGTATTCCGCCCGTCCTACGTAGTTGCAGCCGATCAGATAGCATCGCTTGCCGTCGTGCCAAACACGCGTGACGTGGGCCACCTGGGCGATCAGGTAGGAAACGTCGGGATCCAATCCTAGAGCAACAATTAGATTCCCCGACGTAGGTGGACTATTGAGGAGAAAGGAGCACCCTCCAGTGGTAATGTCGTTACAGCGGATATCGATGAACTCCTCCAGTTCGGGGAGGTTACCGTCCATGATCGGCGCCATTTTCTGGCGATACGGGTAGGATTTTCGCCGGCGACTGCGGCGATCGGTCTTGGCGGCTGGGTTTGCGCCCTTGGCCGAATCTGCGCCCTTGGCGGCCGATTCTGCGTCCCCATCTTCCGAGGGTTGGCCCTCACGAGCCTGTTCCAACGCCGCTTGAGCTTCTTCGGCCGACTGCTCAGCCCGGTCGGCCCTTTCCGTTGCCTCATGCTGCGCGGTCACGTCGATGCCGGTGGCCACGATGACGTCGATCTGGCCGCCCTCACCGCAGACCGCCCGGCACGACCAAGCAATCTGCCGCTGTTCGCCGTGCTTCGTCAACAGGGAGGTGTTGAACTCGACCGTCGAATCAGGGGTATCGATCCCCTCGAACGAGCTGCGAAACGCGTCGGCCTCTTCCGAAACGGCAAAAACGCTCCAGACGGCGCGGCCGCGGATCTCCTCCGCCGAGAAACCGGTCATCTGATGGCCGCTCGCGTTGAGGCTCTCGATCTGCCACGCGGTGTCGAGTGTGAGCACCAGTGCATCGACCGTTTGCAGCACTTCGGCCGCCATTCGCCGCTCGCTTTTCAGCAGGTCTTCGGCCCGTTTGCGGGCGGCCGTGGCGGCGACCAGATGCGCGATCGTCTCGGCAAACAGCAGGTCTTCTTCGACGAATTCTAGACCCCGGCGGCTCAGCGCAGCCAGCGCGCCGAACGAGCAATCCTGCAATTGCACGGGCACGGCCAACGCGCTGACGATGCCCTCTCTGCGCAACAGCACATCGGCGAAACGTTGCTCCTCGCGAAGGTCGTTCACCACGACCGGATGGGCCTCCCGCAGTGCGTAGCCGGCCAGAGAGTCCGTCCCCTCGCTGCCGCACTCGTGGGTATCGACGTGCTGCTTGTCTTCCCCAGACGCGGGGCGTGTGAGTTGCTGGAGCAACGAGCCGCCGTCGGGCGAGAGTTCGGCCACCGCGTGGCATTCGGTCTCCAAGGCCCCGGACATCAACGCGGCGGCGTC
Source organism: uncultured Planctomycetaceae bacterium (assembly GCA_964472545.1). Taxonomy (GTDB): domain Bacteria; phylum Planctomycetota; class Planctomycetia; order Pirellulales; family Thermoguttaceae; genus CAYYNP01. Next base: position 36,925 of record CAYYNP010000005.1, read on the forward strand.
CTGCAGGAGGATGGAAATCGCCGGCGGCGCGACCGCCCGGCGGCCGATGGCGACCAACGCCCGGCGCCGGCGCAGCGCGGCATCGACTGACGCTTCGCCGTCGCCGGAGGCAACGGAAGTCGAAACCGGTGGCGCCGCCTCGTGCGAGGAAAGGTCGACTGGATGTTCCACGGAAGTGTCTGCCACGTTGGGTCTCCCCAAGAGTCGCCTTTGGCGGAACAATGGGCTACGTTTTCTGCTCGCGCCACCTTCGCGGAGCTAAAGGCGGCTTCCTTCTACAGCGTGATTTGTCTCTTGTCTAACGACAGATTCGGCGGAACGACCGGCGTGGGGTGTTCGCCGGCGTGGACGAACGTCCGGTTCCGACCGTAACGTTTTGCCTCTTGCAGCGTCGCGACGGCCCGGTCGAACAGTGTATCTGAGGTGTCCTTCTCGTTAACGTCGACCAGCCCGGCACTGACGGTGACCTGCACTTCGGATTGGCGGTGCGTGAACTGGGCAATCTCGATCGATTGCCGGATGTTCTCCACCGCGTTGACGGCCATGCGGGAATCGCAGTCGGGAAAGAGGATCGCGAAGCATTGGCCGGAAAACCGGGCTGCCGGTCCGTCGTTGATCCGTTCTCCATCCAGGAACTGGGCCACGGCCCGCAGCACGCGGTCGCCCAGCTTCTGACCGTGTTTGACGTTCATTGCGGTGAAGTCGTCGAGGTCGATCAACGCGAGCAGCAACGGCCGCACCCGATGCGGATCCTGTTGCCACCACTCGGCGAGGTGCGTCTCCAGGCCGGCCCGGCTGGGCAAACCGGTCAACGCGTCGGAGTGCATCAGGGGATTCGCGTCGTCGAGCCATTCTTCGTCGCGCGCGACCTCGACCATCGTGGCGTCAAGCACGTCGCGAACCTCGTGGCCGGCTCCGATCAGCTTGCCGGTGAGTTCGACGACTTGCCGGGCACCGACTTCGGGATCCTCTTCGTAGTCCAGCGTTTCGGCGGCCTCGGCGATGCGTGCAATCTGCTCGTCTTGAAGGTCGGTGGCGTCGCGTATTTGCTCGAGCGTCTCGTTTGCCGTCTCGTCGGCCGTCTCGTCGCCGGCGTCATACGCTTCTTCGACTTCCTCCAGCGCCTGCTCCCGTTTGTCGCGAAACTCGTCGTTGGCCGCCAGCAGTTCGTCGACGCTCTCCTTCAGTGCGGCCGGATCGGAGTCGCTTTCGATCGCCCGCAACTCGGCGTCCGCCTCTGACACCCGGTCGAGATAGCGTTCTGCCTCGAGTTGGAACGATTCGATCGACGATTCGGCGGCGCTCTTCTCCCGCGGTGGCTCTTCCGGCGGCAGTTCGGCCGCCGCGGCGGCCGCAGCCTCGTGCGATTCGGCCGGTGTTGGTTCTTCTGTCGTGGGGGCCACGTCCGGCGGCGATTCCTCCGCGACGTATGCGACTTCCTCAGGTGGCGCTGCGATCGTGCCGGGATCGTCCCAACCGTCGATGGCTGCCATCAGCGACCGATACCGTCGGCCCAGGTAAACGGCCACGCCGAATCCCAAGCCCAAGTTCAAACCGGCCAAAACCAATACGTAGAACACCACGGCCCGGGTTCCTCGAGGCGGCGATACAATTATCCGCACAAGTTTACGTTCCTATACGGCGCTGTGGCGGGTTTTCCGGTTTGAAGTGCGATGACTTGTCATCACTTCGGGTCTCCCGCCATCTGACGGGCAAGAAACCGTCCATGCATCGATCCGATCCGGAAGGGAGCGGGAAGGAGGGCGCGGCAACATGTCGCCGCAGTCCAAACGACCGCTGCCGAAAGTGCCGAACGCAACGCTCGTGCGGTTTGAGTACAATGGGACCAGCCTGGACCGGCTCGCCGAGGTGTCTTATGCTACCCGTGGTCGGTGAATGATCGAGACGGCAAATGGGAGGTCGAGATGAGAACCAGCGTCATGCGGGCGTTCGTGGTGGCCGAGTTGCTGACGATCGGATTGATGGTTACCTCCGGTTCTGCCGCCACGCGCGAGCAAGTCGAGGCCGATTGGCAGCGGCAGGACCAGGCCCTGCTGGAGCGCATCCGGCGGGCGGGGATCGCCCGCTTTGCCGAAGTGCAGCTTCAATGGCCCGGGTTGGAGGCATCGCAGCAAGCGGGGCTCGCGGTACCCCTGTTGTCGGCGCCGGCGTTGGACGGCCGTCTCGACGACGCTTGTTGGACGCGTGCGACGACGGCCCCGCCGGGACCGCCCGACCAACCGGTGCGCCCGGTCTTGCGGTTGGCTCGCGATGCAAAGCACCTCTACATTGGTGCGACGTTTCCCGCGGCCGCCGAACCGTGCTTCTATCCGGCGACCACGGCCGCCGACGCTTCCGGAGCCGTCGACGGGATCAAGAACGGCCGCTACGCCTTCCACACCGGCCAGGAGCCGAACCCTTGGTGGCAGGTCGACCTGCAAGAGCTCCGCGCGATCGGCCGGGTCGTGATCTACAACCGGCTCGATTATCCGCCCGGGCTGACCAACGCCTACAAGCTCGTTGTGCTCACCTCCGACGACGGCAAGACCTGGACGCAGCGCTACGACAACGCCCGCAAGCCGTTCGGCGGCGCGACGTCGGGAAAGCCGCTGTCGGTCGATCTGTCCGCCGCAGGCAAAGACGGCGGCCCGCTGCAAGCCCGCTTCGTACGGCTGCAACTGCCGAGCGAGAGGCCGATCTTCCTGCACTTGGACGAAGTCGAGATCTACGCGCCGGACAAACCCGACGAGAACATCGCGCTCGGCCGGCCCGCCGATCAGAGCAGCCGCAGCCCGTGGTCGCGGGGCGGGAGGCTGTTCTCGATCGACGGCATCGGCGTTGGGCTGCTCGACGACGGTAAGACGTTGCGCGTGACGGCCAACGGAGCCGCGCTGCCCGACACGCAAGCACGTCTCGCACGGCACGGCGGCCAAACGAACGTGGAAGTCGCTCTGCCGCTGGCCCGCATGCCGCGCGGCTTCCCGGCCAAATTCACGCCGTTTCACAGTCCGCCGATTCGTTTGGCCGGCGGACCGGCGGGCAAGTGGCGGATCGCCTGGCCGGAGAAGCCCACGTTGGGATTCGGCCGCAACCGGATCGCGCTGGAGCTTCATGCCGATGAGGCGTTGACCGCGCCAATTGAACTGACCGTCGAAGCGGTCGTCTTCACACGGATGCGGCCGGAAACGAGGCCGATCGCCCGCCAAACGATGACCGCGGCCGGGACGTTTCCGGTCGAGTTCACTATCGATCTGGAAGGTGCCGCCGCCGTGATTGTCACCGCACGACAGGACGGCATGAGCGTTCGCGACGGCCGGAGTTTCCTCGTTGCCCCGCTGCAACAGACCCTACGCCGGGCCGGGCGGCTGGCCAGTGAGTTCGACGTCGCGTTGCCCAAGGGATTCGACGATCTCTGCCGTCGGGCCGAGGCGTTGGACCAAAGTGAGAAGACGGTTGGTCCCGATCCGGCGACCCGGGCGGCCCTCTGCCGCGAAGCCCGCTGGACGGCCCGAGAGATCGCGTTTGCCAATCCGCTGATCGATTTCGACAAGTTGCTGCTGGTCAAGCGATTCACGCAGGAGACTTACCCCGACATCTGTCTGAACCACATGCCCTGGGTCTCGCGCCCCGGCGGTGATATCTGCGTGGTCACGCTCACCGGGCATGACCGGCCGGCCGAAGTCCGCACGTTGCTGGACGGCCGCCTAGGCCCCGGCCACGTCCACGGGGCCGATCTCTGGTGGGACCCCGATCGGGTCGTCTTCGGCTACGCCAAGGCCAAGAGCGACCAGCCGCCGGCCGGATGGCTGGTCCGCGGCACGAACTTCGACCTGCGACGCAACGAGGAGCCGACCCACCTGTTCGAGGTCGGCATTGACGGCAGCGGATTGCGGCAGTTGACTTCCGGCGAGTGGAGCGACCTCGACCCGACCTACCTGGCCAACGGTGACGTGGCGTTTGTCTCCGAGCGTTGTGCCTGTTCGCTGCAGTGCAACGAACTCGACAAGGACGAGACCTCCTGCAACCTCTACGTGATGCGCGGCGACGGCAGCCACATCCGGCAGATGAGCGTCAGCAAGGACGGCGACTATCTGCCGCACGCCTTGGCCGACGGCTCGATCGCCTACACCCGCTGGGAATACCAGGAGCGAAGCTGGGCCCATATCCAGAGCGTCTGGGTGATCCGCCCGGACGGCACCGGCGCCGACGCCCTCTACAAGCAGCACATGAACAACCCCTGGGCGTTGGAGGACATGCGTTCGATCCCCCAAAACGGCAAGCTCTCGGCGATCGCCACCGGGCATCACACGCTGGCGGCCGGGCCGGTGGTGGTGGTCGATCCCGACCCGGGCTTGAACGACCCGGCCGGCATTCGCATCGTTACGCCCGGCGTCTATCCGCCGGAAGGCGGCATGACGGGCACGGCGGTCGACGAAGGCGGCGTGGTCGACAACGGCGGCTTCTACATGACGCCTTGGCCGCTCTCCGAACGAACGTTCCTCGTTTCTTACACCTACGGCCCACAGACCGACGCGGCCGGCTACGCGATCTACTTGATCGACGTTCACGGCACCAAGGAACTCGTCTATCGCGATCCGGACATTTCCTGCTCCGTGCCGATCCCGCTTGCGCCCCGAAGAAAACCGCTGATCGTGGCCGACGTGACCGACCGCAGCAAGGACTACGCCGTCTGTACGCTGGCCAACGTGGCCTACGGCGTCGAGGGGATCGATCCCAAGCGGATCCACTATCTGCGGATCGCCAGCCGCGACCAGTGGCCCTACGACAACACCCACGGCGGCCAGCGATACGAGCCGGACGTCAAGGGCGTGATGGTCAACTGGACGCCCGCGAGAGTGATCGGCACCGTGCCGGTCGAGGCCGACGGCAGCGCCAGCTTTCGCGTACCGGCCGACGTGCCGGTCTACTTCCAGCTTCTCGACGAGAACCAGATGGAATTGCGGCGGATGCGGTCGTTTATCAGCTTTCAGCCGGGCGAGATCCGCGGTTGCGCCGGCTGTCACGAAACCCGGGCCGTGGCCCCGCCGATGACGCACGGGCCGTTCCCGCTGGCCATGATGCGCGAGCCGCGAATCCCCACTCCGTCGCCTTGGGGCGACCGGGCGATCAGCTTCCTGCGCGACGTGCAGCCGGTCTTCGATCGGCATTGCACGGGCTGTCACGCGGGAGCCGAGCCGGCCGGCGGGCTCGATTTCTCCGGCGGGTTGACCGCCCGCTACAACCGGGCCTACGACACCATCCAAGCCCACGGGCTGATCTCGCGGTCGAACGTCGGCGACGACGCCAAGGTCACCCCGCCGCTGGCCTTCGGCTCCCACAAGAGCAAGTTGGTCGAGGTCCTTCGCGACGGCGCGTGTAGTAAGCGGGCAAAGCTCAGCTCGGCCGACTGGCTGCGGCTGGTCACGTGGATCGATCTGAACGGTCCCTACCACGACGGCTTCATCAACAAGCGGCCGGCGGTCGCCCCTTACGACTTGCCGGCCGACGCGGAACTGGTTCGTCAAATCGCGGCGATCCACGCGAAACGCTGTGCGTCGTGCCACCAGCCGAACGACGTCACCCGTGCCGACTGGATCGATCTGCGGCGGCCCGAACAAAGCCGCTTCCTAACGGCCCCACTATCAACCGACGCCGACGGCACCGGCCTTTGCCAACCGCACGTCTACCGCGACTGCAACGACCCCGACTATCAGGCCGTACTCAAGTTGGTCGAGACCGCCGTCACCAAAGCCTGGCAACGGCCGCGGCGCGACGTGAAGGGGTTGGTGCAGCGGTAGGACTGGCCGAAGGCACATCTTCCGGGCATAAGCGGCTAGCCCCGGGCCGAAGATCGCCTGCGGCGGAAAGGGCCATGAATGGCCCTCTTTCGGGCAACGTTGCCGTAAAGAGAGTTGCCGAGAAGAAAAGCCGGGAGGTTCGGCAAACGCGGGCATGGTGCGCGTCTTGCAACACCGCCCCGACGATGGCACAATAGAGGGGTGTGGAACCCGGTCAGCCTTTGACTGCAGATTGCGGGACGACGCTATGGAGTTGGAGTCGCTCAACTGCGATCACTGCGGCGCGCCGCTGGAGATCCCGCTGACGGCCACCTTCGTCAAGTGTAACCATTGCGGCAGTCAGTTGGCCGTTCGCCGCTCGGAATCGGTCGCCTTCACCGAGAGGGTGGAGCAACTGGCGGAAACAACCGAGCATCTCACCGAGCGAATCTCGGAACTGACTCGGCAAAACGAACTGTCGGCGTTGGATCGGCGATGGGAGCGTGAACAAGAGGCCTTCATGTGGAAGGACTCTACTGGCAAGCTCCACCCACCCGCCAAGAGCGCGACCTTGGTCGGGATCCTCTTGGCTGCTTTCACGTGTTTCATATTTGTCCCAGTTCTATTCACGTCCGACCACGTGCCCCCCTTCGTAAGATGGGTTTTCTTTCCTGCCATGATTCTGACGGTGGTCATTCTCGGTATCCGTCTTTCCGTGCGGGCCAACCAGAACGTGGATCGATACCAGAGCGCTCTGGCTCGATACAAAGAAGAACGTGCAAAACTGCTGGACAGTTGAGTTATCCTGCGAGGAGAACGAACTATGAGAAGACGCCCGAGATGGTTGCGGCAACGGAGTTCCGGCTGCCGGTGTGCGATGTCGATTCTTGCCTGTCTGGCGGCCGGCTTTCTGTTGGCGTATCCCTGCGTTGCACAGGCCGAACCGGCTGGGTCATTCGTAATTCCGGCGTGGGCGTTTGATCGGGGGAACGCGAAGACGTTTACCTCGAGTTGGGCGGACGCGGAGCCGATGGTGGCTTCCAGCGGGGATCTGCCGCTGGAGATCGAGTTTGATATCGAGTTTCCCGTGGAGGCGGAGTATACGCTTTGTATTCGCTACGCCGCGGCGGCGGCTAGGCCGGTGGAAGTGTATCTGGATAAGAAGAAACTCGGGTCCGGCTGCCGCACAGTAACCGGGAGTTGGAACACCAGCACCGCACAGTGGGAAGAGACCTGCAAGCACAAGATCACCCAGGGCAAACACACCGTTCGGCTGAGAAGCAACAACGTCTTCCCGCACATCGTCAGCCTGCGGTTCGATTCGGACCAGGCGTTTCCCGAAGGTTGGAAACTCGAACGTCCCAACGCGCGGAAACTCACCAGCCCGCCGCCGGTGCCCAAGGCGAATCGCTACACGCCCGAGTTCGTCGACGCGGCGACGCTGCGCCGGGCGCTTGAGGACCTCGCGGCGACGTTCGGCCGGCAATACCCGAACGGCTCGCAGTATCTCGAACAACTCGACGCCCTGGAAGCCCAGCAACAGGCCGTCGAAGACGGCACGGACGAAGAAAAGCACGCCGTGACCGACGCGCTGATCGCGCTGCGGCGCGAGGCCCTGTTGGCCAATCCGCTGTTGGACTTCGACAAGCTGCTATTGGTCCGTCGCGGGGCCGGCTCGCCCAGCTTGGGGCTGCCGCGGAACTGGCAGAGCAACTCCAGCCTGCCGAAGTCGGGCTTCGACGACCAGATCGAAGTGCTCTCGCCCGTAGGGCCCGACGGCGAACTGACCACGATCTACAAACCCGAGGCCGGCAAGTTTACCGGCGACGTCGACCTGCACTTTGACGCCGAGAAGATGCTCTTCTCGATGCCCGGCAGCCACAAGCGCTGGCAAGTCTTCGAGATGAACACGGACGGCAGCGGCCTGCGAGAACTCACCGGCGAGCAGCCCGACGTGGACAGCTACGATGCCTGTTACTTGCCCGACGGCAAGATCATCTTCACTTCGACGGCCTGTTTCATCGGCGTGCCCTGCGTCTACGGCGGCTCGCACGTGGCCGTGAATTACGTGATGGACGCCGACGGCGGGGCGATCCGCCAACTCTGCTTCGACCAGGAGCACGACTGGTGCCCGGTGGTGTTGAACAACGGCCGAGTGCTCTATACGCGTTGGGAATACACCGACACGCCCCACTCCAACACGCGGCTGCTGTTCCACATGAACCCCGACGGCACACAGCAGATGGAGTATTACGGCAGCAACTCCTATTGGCCCAACTCGTTCTTCTATACGCGCCCCATCCCCGGCCACCCGACCAAGGTGGCCGGCGTGATCGGCGGGCATCACGACAACCCGCGGATGGGCGAACTGGTGATCTTCGACCCGGCCCGCGGACGCCACGAAGCCACCGGGGCCGTGCAGCGGATTCCCGGCTACGGCGAAAAGGTCGAACCGATCATTGCCGACGGGCTGACCAAGGCGAGTTGGCCAAAGTTCCTGCACCCGTATCCGCTGAGCGAGAAGTACTTCATCGTGTCGATGAAGCCGACGCCGAAGTCGCTCTGGGGTGTTTACCTTGTCGACACGTTCGACAACGTAACGCTGATCAAGGAGATACCCGGCTATGCACTGTTGGAGCCGATCCCGTTGCGCCCCGTAACGCCGCCGCCGGTGATTCCGGAGAAAGTCGACCTGACCCGCAAGGACGCCCTGGTCTACATCCCCGACATCTACGCCGGCGACGGCCTGAAGGGCGTGCCGCGCGGCACGGTCAAGTCGATGCGGATCCTCACGTACCACTTCTCCTACCAGGGCATGGGCGGGCTGCTGGGCGTGATCGGGATGGACGGGCCGTGGGACATCAAACGCGTGGTGGGCACGGTGCCGGTCGAGGCCGACGGCTCGGCCAAGTTCCGGCTGCCGGCCAACATGCCCGTCTCGCTACAGCCGCTCGACGCCGACGGCAAGGCCTTGCAGCTTATGCGAAGCTGGATGACGGCCATGCCCGGCGAGGTCGTCTCATGCACGGGCTGCCACGAGCGGCAAAACACGTCGCCCATCGTGCGGCAGACGCTCGCGGCCACTCGGGCCCCGTCGCGGATCGAGCCGTGGTACGGGCCGATCCGCGGGTTCAGCTACGCCCGGGAAGTGCAGCCGGTGATCGACAAATACTGCGTCGGCTGTCACGACGGCCAGCCGCGATCCGACGGCACGCAACTCGCCGATCTACGCGGCGACGTGAAGATCACCGATTGGCGTTCGGTCACGCCGGGCAACGGCGGCGGCCACGCGGGCAAGTTCTCCGTGGGCTATGCTGAACTGCACCGCTACGTCCGACGGCCCGGCATCGAAAGCGACTATCACGTGCTCGAACCGCTAGAGTTCCACGCCGACACCACGCAACTCGTGCAGATGCTCCGCCGCGGCCACCACAACGTGAAGCTTGACGCCGAAGGCTGGGACCGACTGATCACTTGGATCGATCTGAATTGCCCTTACCACGGCACCTGGGGCGAGGAACTCGACAATCCGGGCGTGCAACGCGAGCGGCGGCGGGATCTGCTGAAGCTCTACGCCAATGTGGACGACGACCCGGAGGCGGTCGTGCAACTCAACACCGGGCCGATCGAGCCGGTGATGCCGGAGCCGCTCGAAGAAGCCGCCCCGCAACCGATCGAATGCGCCGGCTGGCCGTTCGACGCGGCAGAAGCGCAGCGTCGCCAGTCGGCCGCCGGGCCGGTCACGCGGCAGACGGTTCCGCTGGCCGACGGCGTCGACCTCGAGTTGGCCCTGATCCCCGCCGGACAGTTCGTCATGGGCAGCAGTGAGGGCGAAATCGACCAGCGGCCGCGGTCGCGCGTCGATATCGAACGGCCGTTCTGGATGGCCACCTGCGAAGTGACCAACGAGCAATACGCCCTGTTCGACGCGTCGCACGACAGCCGCGTGGAAACCAAGAACGCCTATCAGTTCGGCATCCACGGCTATCCGATGAACCGGCCCGAGCAGCCGGTGGTCCGGGTGTCGTACGGCCGCGCGAAGGCGTTCTGCCGTTGGCTCAGCGAGAAGACCGGCCAGCGATTCGACCTGCCCAGCGAGGCCCAATGGGAATATGCCTGCCGAGCGGGAACCAACACGCCGGCGTCTTACGGCGAGCTGGACGCCGACTTTGGCCCCTTCGCCAACTTCGCCGACGCCACGATGACCAAGTTTGCCAGCAACCCCTACACGGTCGACCAGCCGCTGGCCAACCCGCCGAAGTATGACGATTGGATCCCCAAGGACCCCCGCTACAACGACGGCGCATTGCTCTCCGTGGCGCCGGGCAACTATCGGCCGAACGCCTGGGGATTGTTCGACATGCACGGCAACGTGGCCGAGTGGACCCGCACGGCATATCGTCCCTATCCCTACGACCCCGACGACGACCGCGAGTCGCCGGCGGCATCCCAGCGCGTCGTCATCCGCGGCGGTTCCTGGCGCGATCGGCCGAAGCGTGGCACGTCGAGTTTCCGGCTGGGCTACCGGCAGTTTCAGGGGGTGTACAACGTAGGCTTTCGTGTGATTTGCGAAGTCGGGCCGGAGGTCGTCGCTCGGGCCGAGTAGCCTACTGCTGTTGGTCCTCCAGCAACGACAGCAGCGGATACGCCGGATTGTAATGCTTGTTCAGGAACAGTTGATTCTGTTCGCGATAGAGTGTCTCGCCGATTCGATCGGCCACGGGAATCAGCATCTGCTCGTAGCGGCAGAGGACGGGCGACACTTCGGCCACACTGCCGGTGGTCTGCCAATTCAGGCAACCGCACGTGTTGTGGCAGCGGTGGCGGATCGAGCACTGCCGGCATGGTTCCTTCCGGCGTTGCGACTCGTCGCGGAGGCCATTCCGCTTCTTCTCGTCAACTCCCGAGGCCACGTCACCAATACACCAGCGGCTCGCCCGCCCGGCGGTGGTAAACTGCACGCAAGGGAAGAGGTAGCCCTCCGGATCGACGGAGATCTGGCGAATCCCCAGTTCGCAGTGTTCTTTGCAGACGTGCTCGCCCTGGATGTGCGAGGAGAGCTTCACCTCGAACGGGCTGAAATAGAACTTCCGCCCCTGCCGGGTCCACTCGATGTAGAGGTCGCCCAGCCGCTGGATCTGTTCGGCGAGCTGGTTCAACTCGGCGTCGCCCCACGGCCCAGCGTAGTTGAGCGAGACGACCAGGTAGCGGCAGCCTTCGTCGAGCAGAAACGAAACCGATTCGGCGAACCACCGCACCGTGTCGGGGTTGACCACCGTTAACACGCTGGCGTAGGGCCGCGCGGCCAACAGCATCCGCAACTTCGGCAGCACGCGATCGAAGCCGGGGGAGCCGTCCGGCAGGCGGCGATGCCGGTCGTGGGCCTCGCGCACGCCGTCGAGACTGAGGGCAATCAGGACGTCCTCCTCCAGGGCGAACTCGAGAAACGCCTCGTCCAGCAGCAGGCCGTTGGTGGTGAGTTTGAAATGGAAGCGGCCTTCACCGCGCCGTTGCATCGCCCGGGCTTCGCCCACCAGATCGCGGATCGTCGGCCGGCACAACAGCGGCTCGCCGCCGAAGAAGATAATGCCGCAGGAACCGTCCGTCGTCCGAGCCCCCAGCCGCAAGGCCTTGCAGCCGGTGTCGAACGACATCGCCGCGCCCGTTTTGGGCGGGGCATAGCAGTACGAGCAGCGGGCGTTGCAGGACCGGGTTAAGTGCAGCGTGAGGTGCATCGCGTCAGATAGCCTTCTGCTCTTGCAGCCAGGCGACGAAGTCTTGCGCTTGCCGGCGGAGAAGTTCTCCGGACGCTGCGATGCCTCGCTCGCGCCTAGCCTTCCAATCGTGGCATGGTTCGGGCCACGTATCTGGAGACGTTGGAGCCGCAGGGTCGTAGAACACGCCCAAGTACACACCGCCCGTACCGTTTTGTCTCGCCTCTGCGACGAGCCACTCGGCCGTGGACTTGTATGGCAAGCAAACAGCCGTCGAACCGTCGTCCTCTCCACCGAGGGCATAGTAGTCTGTGATGCCGACAAACTCTACGGCAATCTTCTTCTTTGAGTCGTACCCATCGAGCGGCAACGGTCTAGCGGCTTCCGGAGTCTCGGCGGTCCCCATTCCGCTGCCAAACGGGTCCCGTGTTCTAGGGTGGCGAGGACTATCCGGCACAAGGACTCCCTCAAGAGTCCCGCCGTGTTGCAGTTCGATTCCATGCCGGCCAAGCTCCTCCCGCAGGATCGGCATGGCCTCTTCCTCGGACAGGAAGGCCGGCGGCGAAACCACCACGCAGCCGCCGGCGCCGACCCCCTCGCCGTGCTCGAAGATCGGTGCGACGGAAATCGACCTCGGCTCGACCTTCGGCGGGGCGGCTTCGATCGGAGCGTCGTGAATCGGCTTCGCCTCGACCTCCGGCGGGTCGGCTTCCCGTGAGAAGAAGCGGCAGCCTGTGAGGCTGGCCAACGCGAACGACGCGGCCCCGGCGAGCACCTCTCGTCGGGTGGGATAGCCGGGCGAACGGCTCTCGGAAACGGGCTTCGGTTTCATGGCCTGTCTCCCGAAGAAGGCCCCCCCGTTACCGTGAGGGTGGAACACTACCCGAAAAGTGTCAGCGCGTCAATCGCGGTCAGATGGCCTTCTGCTCTTTGAGCCAGGCGACGAAGTCTTGTGCCTGTTGGCGGAGCAGGTCCTCGGATTCTGCCAAAGTTCGCTTCTTCAGGCGCCGCTCCGTGGTATCCCAGCTTTCGCCTTCGGCCGCCTCTGCGCTGAGGTCGATCGTGGACACGGGATCGTAGAAGACGCCGAGGAACACACCGTCCTTGCCGTCGCTGCCGTGTTGCTTGGCCACGGCGACGAGGTGTTGCGCGATGTGCTTCAGAGGATACGAGTCGACCGATGAGTGTCTGGGGGGTTGGCCGAGGGCGCGATAGTCGGCAATTGAAACATACGCCACCGCGATCTTCTTATCGGTGTCCGTGCCGTCGAGCACCAGTGGCTTGGTGTCGCCCTCCGCTTGTGTCTTGAAGTAGTCGCGGACCTTGACGGGAACGCGCACGCCTTTGAGAACGCCTCCGGGCTGCAGGGCAACACCGTGTTGGCCGAGTTGCTCCTTCAGGATTCGCATGGCTGCTTCCTCGGAAAGGTACACCGGCGCTGTAACCACGACACAGCCGTCGGCGCCGACACCGTTGCCGTGCGCGAAAATCGGCGCCACGGAGATCAGTTCGACACAGGCTTGCCCAGAGCCGCATCCGGTGAGACTGACCAGTGCGAAGGACGCGGCCCCAGCGAGCACCTCGCGCCGGGTGGGATAGCCGGGCCGTGGGCTGTTGGAAACGGGCTTCGGCTTCATGACCTGCCTCCTGAAGACGATCTCAACTCGTTACGGTGAGGTAATTTAGGATACCCGAAAAGTTCCGGTGCGCCAATCAGCATTCGTGGACCAATCGCACATCGCTGACGTGCGCGGGCGCTTGACGATTTGACCTCGCACGAATCGGCACCTAGACTTCCAGAGAGGGATTTACCTAGGGGCTACTGGGGGGTGGCGCCCCATCCGAACTCCGCCAGACCTGACAGGAGGGGAGTTGTGCCGGCATATCGAAGTCCAGTGGGCGTGCTGACCGTCATGTTGGCCGCCGGCGCTGCCGCAACGGCTTGTGGCCGGGCCGCGGCCGACGGCTGCGTCTGCCCGACGGAAGGCCGCGTGATGTTCTTGATCCACGTGCCGGAAGAGGCCAAGGTCTTCATCAACGATCACCCGACCACGACGCCCGGTTCGCAACGGGTCTTCGTCTCGCCTGGGCTGCTGCCGGGACACCGCTATCCGTACGAGATTCGGGCGGAGCGCGTGCTCGACGGCAATACGCAGCAGCAAGTCCGCCGCGCGACGCTCGAGGCGGGACAGATGGCCGAAGTGTGGTTCGACTTCGGCACTGCGACCGCCAAGCCCCAGGTGCCGACGCCGGCCGTTAGGCCGGAATTGCCGACGGTGCAGCACGACGCGCCGACGATCACCCGGCTGACCGTTTGGGTGCCGGCCGACGCGCGGGTCATTCTCCGCGGCCGCGAGATTCCCGGCAGCGGGCCGATGCGGACGTTCGCCACCGCACGGCTGGAGATCGACGACCCGCCGGTCCGCTGCACGGTCCGCGCCACGATCGAACGCGACGGCCGCCCGCTGTCGCGCGAAAAGACGATTGAGTTCCGCGCCGGCTCGTCGTATGAGGTGCGGTTCGACTTCGGGGAGTAGCAGAGTCAACTGCGCGTGGGGAGAAGGTGTGCCGCCGCTTCGCAGAAGCAGGTGTACCTTACGGGCGATTCAGACGGCACTGCTTCTGCGAAGCAGTGGCACAAGTGGCACATCTACCAGTCGGTGGATTACGGCACCAACTGCTTCAACAGCGCTTCGTCGCCGATGTGGATCCGGGCTTGGCGTTTGGGCGGATCGAACAGCAGGACCATGTGGTCGCCCTGTTTGGCGCTGCTGCCGCGGAGCACCGGGCCGAGTCCCCAGCCGCAGCCTTTCTTGGCCACCAGCGTGCCGGCCTTGTGGCCTTCGTCGGTGCGTAGCGTGAACTTGCCGCGAAGTTGCCGTTTCATGGCGGCCGGCACGGTGATCACGCCGCCGGAGATGGCCGCCTTCGAAAGCCGATAGGCGAGGTAGACCTGGCCGTCTTCGGTTTGGCCGAACGACTGCAACACGCGCTTCGGCGTGCTGCTGGGGCGCTGGGCTACGAGATCGTCGATCGTGTCGCGGTCGACCTTCAAGCCCAGCAAACCGTACACGCTGCGGCCGTATTGGGCGATAATCGGCGACGACATCACAATCGCGTTGAAGCTGAAGCGGTTCATGCCCGCCTCAATGCAGAGTTCCTCGAAGGCGGTCCGCTCCATCACCGGCCCGTGCGCCCGCAGCACCTCGACCATGCCGCGCTCGACGCCTGCGAGCACCTTCCGCCAATCGCGCGGCGGATCGGAGGCGACGTGGTCCCCCCGCACGCGGTTGCCTGGCATCTGACGGCAGAATTCCAGCAGGATTTTCGGCGGCGGCAGCTTACGGCCGTTGCGGCGGTAGCGGGCCATCGCCGAACGCAGCAAATTGACCTCGATCCGATCGACCACCGAGAGGACCTTTTCGATCATGTTCGGCAGGCCGTATTGCGGCAGCACGTCGAGCCGGAACCAGGTCCGTTTCTTGTCCAGCCAGCAGAAGTCGTCGCGGGCTTGCAGCGTCTCGCGGATCAACGAAGGCTCGATCTTCTGCGAAGTCATGCCGGCCAACTCGTCGATCACCTCACTGACCTTGGCGGCGCCGTAATTGGTCACCACTTGCTTGGCGGCCTGGGCAATGATCGGCGGCAATTCGATCTGTTTCGGCAGAACGGCCATGCGGGTTTGCCCCACGTCGACGATCGCGAACCGCGGCCGCCGGGAGAGGAACTCGGCGGCCCGATGGATCGATTCGACCGTCAGATTGCAGTGCGAGAAGCCGGCCGCGTTGAACTCCTTTTGCAGATCGCCCAGGCCCCGGGGGAAGCGTTCCTCGAGGAAGGCCAACGCCCGATCCAACACGGGGGCAAACACGACCGAATCGCGGTTACGCTTGATCGCCCGCACGCAGATCTGGCGGATGCGTTCGCGGCTGAGCGAGTACTTCTGCCCCAGTTCCTCGAGCGTGTGGCCGCCGTGGCCGTCCCAGCCGTAGTATTCGGCCAGGATCTGACGATCGCGCTGGCTGAAGGTGGGCGCGAAGATCTGCATCAACTCGACCTCCAGCGGCAGGTCGCCCAGACTGCGGATCGTCTGACGGATCTCGCCAATCTGCTCGCGGGCGCCGAGCGGATCGGGGGGATCGAGCCGGCGTTTGACGATCCGCTCGACCATTTCGCCCACCGAATTCGACTCGGTATCCAGCGCCCGCAACATGCCGCCGAGGCGTGGATCAGTGAACCGCAATGCGGCCGCTTCGGGCATCTTGCCCAGGGCCTTGGCTTCGGTGGTCAGCTTGCCGTCGAGCTTACCCTCGCGGGCAACGCGGGTCTCCAGCGACGTCAGCAGATCGACCAGGCACTTCGCACCAAACGACTTGATCGCAAGCAACTCGCCGACGGTCCGTTCACCGAGCTTCTCCGGGTGCTTGTCGAATCCTTCGCGCACCAGGCAGTTGTGCGTACGGTTTTCCAGGCGAAGGTCTTCCAGCCGAAGCCCCTTTGGCGGCTTCGGCAGGCGGCGCCGTACGATGATGGGGTGGTTGGCGGCCGTGCCGGCGCGGAGCACGATCAAACCGGCCAACTGGCCTACCACACCGGAGTCGATGTGCTCCCAGGCCGTCTCGTCCAAATCGCAAAGGCGGGCGTTGCGAAACGGCGTGCCGCGGATCAGACGCGACGAAACCCGTTCCAGCAAAACCTCCTTGAGCGTTTGCGGTGCCAGGCGATGGCCGGGCCGCGGATAACGGTGGGCGGCACGCAGATGCTTGATCTGCACGATGGCATCCGTCCGCAGCGCCCGGCGGGCTTCGGGATGATCGATCACGTACTCCAGCGAGCTGAGCAGATCGATCAGCGACTTGACCCAAAAACCCCGCAGGCCCAGCGCCTGGCCAATCGTCATTGCGCGGAGGTCCTGAGGTCGTTCGTGAATGCCCGCGGCAACCAGGCAGTTGATCGTGCGGACTTCAAGCTCGAGGTCCGCCAGCGTCAGGCCGTCGGGGATCGGCGGCAGCAAGCGATCGCCGACCATCAGACGCGTGCGAACTGCGCGGCCGACCATCCGCAAGACTTCGTCGGCAAGCCGGCGGCAGGCCGACTCATCGAACCGCTGCCAGGCGGTCTCGTCCAGGTCGCACAAGAACAGGTCCGTATCTCGCTCGCCTTGGAAGTACTCCGCAGGAACGGGGACTTGCAACAATTCTTCCAAGGCCGCGGGGGCAATACGGTACCCGACGCGGGGATAGCGACTTTTCACCATGGGATTCACCTTCGGCGTTTCCGTACGTCCAGAACCCTCCATCCCCGGATCGTCGACCGCATGGGCGCAGCCGGGACAGATCGCGAATCGCCTAGGCAGAGGGGGTGGGACTCCGAGGTGTGAACTGGTTGCCGCCGCGATGGAAACAGAGACTCCGTCCAGTTGGGAGAGGTTGTAGCAAAAATGCCGCCGGTTGCCTACCAGCCAAAACAGAAAAACCGTGTCTATTGGCAGGAATAATTGTGGTTTCTACGGCCGACGCCTTGCCGCCACCCGGCAATTCCCACCCCAGATTGCGCACATCCCCCAAGCCGTCGATATTCCAGGTAAAAGAATAGCCCCTAATGATGTCAGTTCTCTCCAGCGGGGTTGATCCCCCTGGACTTCACTGCGTCTGTCGGTTCGCGGGCAACGGCTCGTTCGGCAGCTCGGCCATCGCCAGGCGTTTGGCGATTGGCGGGTGGCCGTGGAAGAAGATCACATCGAGCGGATGCGGGTTCGGGTCGTCCTTGTTCAGCTTGGCCAACTTGCGAAAAGCGGAGACGTAGGCTGCCCGATTCCCGGTGCGCCGCAGGGCGTAGGCGTCCGACTGACGCTCATAGTGCCGGCTGACGGCGTTTTGCAGCGGGCCGAGCAGCGTGCTGAAGAGCAGCATGATCCACATGACAAGCGGCACGGTGTAGATCGGCAGTTCGGCGTAACTCACGGCGCCCGCTTCGATCTGCTCGACCCGCGCGACCCAACCGGCCAGCAGTTGGTCGCAGATCCAGAAGCCGGCCGCCATATAGACCACGCCGGCGGCAAGCATCTTGTGCAGATGATGGTAAACCTTGTGGCCGATCTCGTGGGCCAAGACGACCTCGATTTCCTCGGGCGTGAGCTGCTCCAACAGCGTGTCGTCGAGATGCACGCGGCGGGTGCGGCCGAGGCCGGCCAGGCTGGCGCCGAGCTTGACCGTGTCTTGGCTGACGACCCGGCGATAGACGCCCTCGATCGACATGCCGGTCCCTTCGGCGAGCCGCTTCATCCGCTGGGCAAGCTGCGGATCGTCTAGCCGCTGGCACTTGCGAAACAACGGCATGATCAACACCGGATAGAGCTGGCCCAGGGCAATTGACACCACGAACGCGGCGGTCGCCGCGGGAAGCCACCAATAGGGCCCGATCTCCCAGATGATCCAATACAGCCCCAGTAACATCAGCGGCTCGAAGACGGCCGTCAGCCCCATGGTCTTGACGTAGTCGGCCAGCCAGCGGCCGAACGACTGCTTGCTCAGGCCGAAACGACGCTCCAAGACGTGTCCGGAGTAGAACGACAGCGGAAACGACACGCAGACGTGCAACCCCAGCACCACCAGGCACATCGCCACCAGCCGCAGCCAGCGATAGTCGGCCAGCAGTTGCCATTGCTTCAGCCAGCCGTCGATCGGCACGGCCAACACGAGTGCGGCGATGCCCAGGAACGTAATGTCGACGGCCTTGTCCGCCAGCGCGCACGCCAAGTCATACCGGCCGTAGCTCTTCGCCTCGGCAAGCTGCTCGGCGGTCATGCCGGCGTCCGACGTGCCTTGGACAGTTTCCGACACGTTCGGTTGGTCTTCATCAGACAAGGCAGGACTTCCTCGAAAACCCGCTCGTGGAGTTGTTACATTCCGCTATGGGTGGCTGGGGCAAAGCGCAGCGGTGCCCCAGTGATTACCGGAACAACTGAAACGCAACCTGGGGCACCGCTGCGCTTTTCCCCAGCCACCCAATTGCCGGCATTCGCAGCCACATGGTGCTAACCTAACGTCGTCGTGTGAGACGTCAAGCGTAAACCGGATGCCGGGCGCGCTCCGCGGTCGTCTGGTACAGCTCGACGTATTGCTGCGCACTGCGGCCCCAGGTCCAGTCCTGGTTCATGCCCGTGGCAACCAGCCGGGACCAATCGTCGGGCCGCCGGAAAGCGTCCAACGCGCGGCGAAGCGTTTCGCCCAGCGCCAGCGGGCTGTATTCGGTGAAACTGAAGCCGTTGGCGTCGGCGGCGGGCGGACTGGCGTCGCCGGCGTCGCAGATCGTGTCGGCCAATCCCCCGGTCGCACGAACCACCGGCACCGTGCCGTAGCGCAGGCTGTAGAGCTGATTGAGCCCACACGGCTCGAACCGGCTGGGCATCAAGAAGATGTCGGCCCCGGCCTCGATCTGGTGTGCCAGCGGATTGGAGAACTCCAGCCGGGCGGCGACCTTCTCCGGGAATTGTTGCGACAGTTTCTCGAACAGCTTATGGTACTTCGGATGTCCGGTGCCGAGGATCGCCCATTGAGCGTCGAGCGTCTGCACGTCTCGCTGCATCACCTCGGCCACCAGATCGAAACCCTTCTGATCGGCCAACCGGCCGACCATGCCGATCAACGGCACATCGAAGGCCACGGGCAAGCCAAATTCCTCTTGCAGAGCCGCCTTGCAAGTGGGTTTTCCCTCGGCCACGCTGTCGGCGTCGTAGTTGGCCGGCAAGTGCGGGTCGGTGGCCGGATCCCATGGCCCGGCGTCCATACCGTTGAGGATGCCCGTCAGCACGTCATTCCGATACTGCAACACGCTCTCCAACCCACATCCCAACGGGCCGCTTTGGATTTCTTCGGCGTATCGTGGGCTGACCGTGCTGATCGAATCGGCGAAGACCAGGCCCGTCTTCAACAGGTTCAGGTCGCCGTGGAACTCCATCTCGCGCCAGTTGAAGTGCTTCCAGTCGATGCCCGTCAGCAGCATGTCCCAGTGCCAGAAGCGGCCCTGATAGGCCATGTTGTGGATGGTGAACAACGTGGCGATCCGCTCGTAGCGAGGCACGCCGCGATACTCGACTTGCAGGTAGGCCGGCACCAGGGCGGTCTGCCAGTCGTTGGCGTGGATCACGTCGGGCTTCAGGTCGAGCAGCCGGATCGCCTCCATCACGGCCCGGCTGAAGAAGACGAACCGCTCGCAGTTGTCGATGTAGTCGCGGCCGTCGGCGCCGTAGAGTTCGTCGCGATCGAAGTACTGGTCCTGCTCGACGAAAATGACCGGCACGTCGCTGCCGGGCAGTTGGCCGCGCGAAAGACGCCCGGAAACCGTCTTGCTGCCGATAGGTACGATAAACTCGATTCCCAGCGGCTCAATCGGCAGTCCGCAATAATTCACTCGACGGTAGCCGGGCATGATCAGCATCGGATTGTGGCCCAGCCGCGACAACTCGATCGGCAACGCCCCACAGACGTCGGCCAGACCGCCCGTCTTGGCAAAAGGTACCGCCTCGCTGGAAGCTACCAAGATGTTCACGAGCATTCTCCGCTGCGGGTGGATATCTCAATGGTGGCGGGTTGAGCCCGATTGTCGTCGATGACCCAAGGGTATGATACCGTGGGGTGAACGGCGAACACGGCCTAACCACTCAATTCTACCTTTTCGCGCCGTATGGCAAGCCTGCCGAAGCAAGGGTTGCCGGGCTTGATCGCCGTAGCACTGGCAGGTGTTTACGCTGCCTTTGGTATCGATACGATCGGGAAATTACCCGGTGCCTATCCAGTTTTCCTATCTTGCCGCCCCCGCTTCTGCCCGGCCGACCGCAGGTAAGTGGGGGACATAGGGGTCGATGCGGATTTTCCGTGCCCGTCGCGAGCCGTCGCAGGAAGGTAGTGCGTGCAGAACGCCGATCAGGCAGCCGAAACCGAGGAGCGGGATCTGGCGCGTCGTGCCACGCGGTAGAGAAGCGAGTTGGCCTGTTTGCCTACTTGATCGAACCCCCCCGTTTGGCGGAGGCAGTAGGCAATCCGCTGCGCAACCCACCGCGCCACGCCGAGCGATTCGGCAAGGTGGCCCGTGTGGAACACGTCCGGAAGTGGACAATCGATCAAACCGACCAGGTCCGCGGCGGTCCGCAGCCGGTGGGTCTCACAAACAGATAAGAGTTGCTGATCCTCAACTTGGTGATCGTTTGCTCGCCGCCGCCGCCGCCGGCCGTGGCCGGGGTAGCGTCGCTCTTCGATCTTGACCAGCGGCACCACGAGTGTCAGCCGGCGGTGGGGGAATACCCGGGTGAAATGGACCATTTCGTCGAACAGGTCGAGCAGACAGCCCCGTTTGGGGCTCATACGCTGCCCGGTCACTTCGCCGCCCTTGGCCGCCAGTTTCACCAGCCGCTTGCGGGCAACAATCGGCTTGACCACCCAAACGCGATGCTCGGCCAGCAGATTCCGCACTTTGTCGCGGATTGCCGCCAGCGAACCGTGCTGGATCTCGATCAACCGGCCGTCGCTGACCGCATCAATGCGGTACTTTCCCACCGGGACCTCGAATTGGGCGTCCGGGCCGGCGTAGATCGATTTGAGTTCGCGGTGCAGCGAGGTTTCCATACGCGAGAACCGTGACACGGGCCGAGTGGAGCACGAAGGGCCGCAGAAGAGAGTATCGGCCCGGCGGCGGCGAACGTTCAACCGTTATCGGCGTCGGCCTGGCGGACGTCGATCCCGAGTTGTTCCATCCGCTCTTGCCACTTGCGGCGGGCGAGTTGGCGCATGTCGTCGATCTTGTCGGCCTCGTCGACGATCTCGAAGCCGATCAGCGTCTCGACGGCGTCTTCCAGTGTCACGATGCCTTCCATGCCGCCGTAGTCGTCGACGACCAGCAGGATGTGAGCCCGATTGTCGAGCAACTCCTCGAGCACGTGGCTCAGCGGCGTGCGTTCTTCGACGGCCCGGATCTCCCGTTTCAGATCATGGAGCTTGGCCTTGCCGCCCTGGCGATGTTCGTTCAACAGGATATCGGTCTTCAACACGAACCCGGTAACTTCGTCGCGATGCTCGGCGTAGATCGGGATCCGCGAGAAGCCGACCTCGACGTCCGACCGCATCACGTCGTGTACGGTCAAATCTTGCTGCAACGTGAAGACGACGGTCCGTGGCGTCATGATGTCTTCAGCACACAGGCTGGGGAACCGGAAGAGGTTCTTGAGGATCCGCGATTCCTTGGCGTCGAGTTGGCCGGACTCTTCCCCAATGTCGGCCAGCGCGGCGAATTCGTCGCGGCTGAAGCGGTGTACGCTCTGGCCGCGGGTGAGCAGTTGCGTGAGTTGCTCGGAGATGAAGATCAGCGGATAGAGCCCCCAGACGAGCCACTGCACGAAACGTCCGGCCATCGGGGCCAGTTGCCGCCAGTAGAGGGCCCCGAGCGTCTTGGGGATGATCTCGGAGAGGAAGAGGATCAGCAGCGTGAGCACGGCCATCGAGAGCCCCACCCAAGCGTCGCCGAAATAGGCCGCCGCTTCGGCCCCCGCGCCGCCGGCACCGACGGTGTGGGCGATCGTGTTCAGCGTGAGGATGCCCGCCAGCGAGCGGTCGATGTCGCCCTTGATCTTCTTCAGCAGCTTGGCGCTCTTCTTGCCTTCTCGCTCCAGGTTGGCGATATACGACGGCGAGACGCTGAAGACCACGGCCTCGGCCACCGAGCAGAGGAAGGAGAAGCCCAGCGCGACGGTCGCGTAGACGATCATCATCACCAGATGGATCGGCTCTCCGAGGCGGCTGGGTTCGTCCGACGGCACGGGTGGGGCAGCGGCGTATACCGGCGCAGCCGTCAGCAAGACGAAGAGCACGGCGGCGAGGATCGTGGTGTTTCGCGTCATGTCCGATTGGTGGTTCCGATATCGACGTTACTCTGCAAGCGTTGCCCAGGCCACTGCCTGCAATGCCGCAGCCTCTTCCGGCGTAAGTTCGGCGAGCGTCTGGCCGTCGTGCTCAATCCGGCCCGCCAGTCCCTTAGGGCTCTGCTTCAACAGCGTAGCATAGAACACGCAGGCCGCCAGGTAGGAGCCCTTGGGATTGGCATGTCGTCCGTCGTCGTGGTGGAGTATCAAGCCCGCATCCGCCGCCATCGCCTTCTGCCACGCAATCCCCACCGGCGCCACCCGAGTGCCCAACTCCTCGGCGATGCCCGAGTACGCGGTGTTGATCGCCTCCTGCGTTTCGGGCCGCTGTTGCTGTGCCCAGGTGAGAAAGAAGACCGTCTCAGCCCCTTGCCACCGAATCTCCTCGTGCAACACGCGTGCCGCTTGATGCATTGCAGCCGGATTGTTGATCGGCCGCGTGCTCTGCTCCTGCAACACGACCACGTCCCACGCTCCCTGCCCGATCGCCTCGATCGCCCCGGTCCGCTCGACGTGCCGCTTCAGCGTGCAACTCGGCGCCACGTGCGACGCCACCTCGATCCGCCGTCCGCTGCCGGCCTCGCTCAACGCGGTGAGTTGCAGCGGCATGTCGTTGTAGTACGTGTGGCTGTTGCCGATGAAGAGGACGTTCATGGGCGTCGCATGCTCGCAAGACGGTGGGAGACGACAAGACTCGACTACGCCGCTTCGATCTTCTCCTTCCCCACAAACGCCCTAAGCACCTCCGGCACGACGATCGAGCCGTCGGCTTGCTGATAGTTTTCCATCACGGCGATCAGCCCGCGGCTGATGGCGATGGCGGTGCCGTTGAGCGTGTGGAGGAAGTGGGTGCCTTTGGTGCCCTTGGTCTTGTAGCGGACGTTCAGACGCCGGGCCTGGTAGTCGGTGCAGTTCGAGGTGCTGGTGATTTCGCCGTAATCGCCGCGGCCGGGCATCCAGGCCTCGAGGTCGAACTTGCGATAGGCCGGGCCGCCGAGGTCGCCGGTGGCCGTGTCGACCACCCGATACGGCACGCCCAGCCCGTCGAACAGCCGGCACTCCAGGTCGCGAAGATGATCCAGCATCGCGTCGCTCTCTTCAGGCAGCGTGTAGGCGAACATCTCGATCTTGGTGAATTGGTGCACGCGATACAGCCCGCGGGTGGCCCGGCCGTGGGCGCCGGCTTCGGTGCGGAAGCAGTGGCTGATGCCGCAGAGCTTGATCGGCAGCTCCTCGGCGTCGAGCGTCTTGCCGGCTAGCAAACCGCCAAGCGTAATCTCGGCCGTGGCCACCAGGCTCAGGTCGCTGTTCTCGATGCTGTAGATTTGCGTCTCCGGCCCGCGGGGAATGAAGCCGATGCCTTCTAGGATCTCGTTGCGTGCCAGGTCGGGCGTGGTGGTCGGCGTGAAACCCTCGGACATCAGCACCTCGAGCGCGTAACGCTGCAACGCCAACTCCAACAGCACCAGATCGTTCTTGAGGAAGTAGAACCCGTGGCCGGCCACTCGCGAGCCGCCCTCGAAATCGACCAGGTCGAGCTTCTCGGCCAGTTCGACGTGATCCAGCGGCTCGAAGTCGAACTCGGGCTTGGGCGTCTTGCCTTGGAACAACTCGAGGTTGGCCTTGTCGTCGACGCCGATCGGGGCCGCCTCGTGCGAGAGGTTGGGGATCATCCGGTGGATCACGTCCAACTCGGCGGCCAGTTCGTCCAACTCCGCCCGACGTTGATTGACCTGCTCGCGTAGCCGCCGCCCCTCTTCCTTGCGGGCTTCCCGCTCGTCGGCGTCCTTGGCCTTGCCGATCGACTTCGACACCTGGTTGGCCTGCCGGTTGAGGTCCTCGACCTCCGCCTGGCCCGTGCGGCGTTGGCCCTCCAGTTCGACGAACCGGTCGACATCCACTTCGACGCCCCGATGGACGCAGTTCTGCTTGACCAGTTCGGCGTTTTCGACGATGAATTTGCGATCTAGCATGAGTGGGGGGCCTTTATTAACGCGGTATAGCCAAGAAGATGCGAATGGGGGATGGTAGTCGCCTCACTCCACGAGACGGACTTGTATCTCGCCACAGGATGGCTGCTACACCATTTTCCAAGGAAGCCTAGCCTATCGACTTCGGCCGTTTTCGGAAAGGTCGACGTGCAGAAGCCCGCCGCAATAGACGGGTCGGATGTGACCGCGAGGTGGCGTGCCGAGTTGCACAGAGTTCCGGCGGAACTGTGCATGGTGTCGCCGAAATTCTGCGAAACCACATTGGGCCAGGTGATCAACGATCAGCACGAGCGTAACTGAGGCTCCAGACAGGTTCCATCGCTGGTGGCACGCCGAGAGTACTTGGGGCGAGATTTGGCGGCAGAGTCGGCAAGACCCCTGCAACCCTGCGTGGTGTTCAGCACTACTCAATTAGAACTTACTTGATTGGCGTAATGTCGCCAGGCATACGACCTACTGTTTTACGGATACCCCCAAAATGTGTCTGTCGCTTTCTCGGGTTGGGTAAGAGACCCCTCAAGGGGAGATCGGAAGCGACATAGTCTGTTCTGCTCGTACTTGTTGTTCCAGAGGGAGACGATCATGAGAAGCGCGTTGATTGTGTTTGTGGTGTTGGCAAGTGTTCTCGTACTGGGAACCATGGTTGCTGGTGCGGCGGACGATCGCGTCACGGTGGCGGGTTCCAGCACCGTGCGGCCGGTGGTTGAGAAGGCAGCCCAGGTGTTCAAGAAGACGCATGCCGGCACGCAGTTTGCCATTGGCGGCGGCGGTTCGAGCCACGGCGTCAAGGCGGCCGCCAGCGGTGAAGTCGTCATCGGCATGGCGTCTCGAGATCTCAAGGATAAGGAACAGGCCGAATGGAAGACCTTGGTCCCGGTCAAGATCGGGATGGACGGGATCGCAGTGATCGTCAACGCCAAGGCTCCGATCACAAAGATCACCAAACAACAGGTGCAAGACATCTTCACCGGGACGATTAGCAACTGGAAAGAGCTCGGAGGCGAGGACGCCGAGATCATCCTGATCAGCAAGGAAGAAGGCCGCTCAACGTTGGATCTGTTCCTGAAATACTTCGACCTCGAGGCTGAGGAGGTAGTTCAGGGTGGGAAGGCCACGGGCATGGTGCATCGTAAGAAGGGCACCGAGGAATACTCGATCGTGAAGGCCCGGCTGATCGGCCCCAACCGCGAGGCGCTGGCGGCAGTTTCCCTGAAGAAGCATGCGATTGCTTACGTGTCGATCGGGACGGCCCAGGAAGTGGCTCGCAAAGGCGGGCGGATCAAGATCCTCGATCTCGACGGCGTCGCCGCCACCGTGGGAAACGTCGCCAATCAGAGCTATCCGCTTCGGCGGCCTTTGAACGTCATCACCAACGGCCCGGCTCAGGGAGTCGCGAAGGAGTTCATCGGCTTTCTGACCGGTGACCAAGGGCAGACGATCGTGACCGATCTGGAGTTCATCTCGATCGACGAAGCTCTATAGAAAGCGGAATTCCGGACCGCTTGCCAAGGGCGGACGATGCGATCGGTGATAGAGGACACGTGGCACCCGAACAGGAGTTTTTCGATATGTTTGCGCGTCTAAGGCTAGGTTTGCGAGGCCGCTTTCTGTGGCCTACGGCGTTGATTGTGGTCCTGTCGACGCTGGCCGTGTCGTTTGTGTTGCTTCAACTCCAACGCAGCACGCTCGACGGTATCTCTGTCGAAGTTTCGCGATTGGCCGACGAAGTGCAGTCGAAGCAGGCTGCCGCGTTGAAGATCGTGGAAGCGAAGGAATCGGAAGCCGACGCGGCCGCCCTGAAGACCAAAGCCCAAAGTCTGGCCAACGTCCTGGCCAACCTGGCCCCGGTGCCTCTGCTGACCTTTGACACCGACGCCTTGACCGGCTTCTGCCGCGACATCAGCAGCGATCCCGACGTCGTGCTGGCCTACGTCTGCGACGCGGAGGGGAACGTCAACAGCGGCCTTTGCGGCGAGGACAACGAACTGCTTCGGCCCTTGTTGGGCGAGGGCAAAGAGACCGAACTGACCGAACTCGCCGAGACCCTAAAGGCGTCCAAGAAGGCCTTCGAGGTGACGGCAGACGTGGTCGAGGACGACGAAGTCATCGGGCGCGTCGTGGTGTTGGTGAACGATCTCGCCGAGCAAGAACACGAAGACGGCTTCGCCGACTTCACCGCCGAGACGCAACGGCAATTCGGTTCTCTGGAAGAGAGCGTGGCCCAACACGTCGACGAGGCGACCGCCGACGGATGGAACCTGGGTATCGTCACCGGTGTGATCGCCATCGCGGTCACGGTCTTTGTAGTGTTCTTGGTCGTCGGTTCCATGATTCGGCCGCTGAAGAGGATTATGGAATACCTGCAACACGTGGCCGCGGGCGACTACAGCCGGCGCCTGGACATTTGCCGTAACGACGAAATCGGACGCATGGCCACATCGTTGAACCAGGCGACCGAAGCCACCGCCAAGGCCATGGAGGAACTCAAGGAGGCCACCGAACGCGAGAAGCAACTCCAGGCCCAACGGGCGGAAGAGGAGCGCAAGCTGGCCGAAGAGGAGAAACGCCGCCAGGAAGAAGCCGCCGAGAAGGAACGGCTCCGCATGGAAGAGGAACGTGAACGCCGAGAAGAGCGGGCCGACCGAGAGCGGGCCGTAGCCGAAGCCGATCGCCAAAAGGCCCAGCGGCTCCGCGCCAAGGTCGACTACCTTCTGGAAATCGTCGCGGCCGCGGCCGAAGGCGACTTGACCCGAGACGTCGAAGTGGAAGGCGACGAGGCGATCGACGAACTGGCTGCCGGCTTCCGAACGATGCTCGGCCAACTCTCGGGGATCATCGGCCAGGTTACCGAAAGCGCGGCCCAGTTCCACGAAGGCTCCCGCGTGATTGCCGATAGCTCGCAGGAATTGGCTAACGGCGCCCAAGCTCAGCAGTCGAGCGTCAGGGACATCACGTCCACGATCGATGAGTTCTCGCTTTCCGTACAGGCGGTCAAGGACACGGCCGTTCAGACCGACCAGGAGGCCAAGACGACCAGCCGGCTTGCCGAGCGAGGCGGCGAGGCCGTGGAGAAGTCGGTCGAGGCGATGGAGCTGATCAAGGCCAGTTCCACACAGATCGCTGAGATTCTCCAGGTGATCTCGGAAATCGCCGGACAAACCAACCTCTTGGCGCTGAATGCCGCCATCGAAGCGGCTCGAGCCGGCGAACACGGCTTGGGATTCGCCGTGGTGGCCGACGAAGTTCGCAAACTGGCCGAACGCTCCAATCAAGCGGCGGGAGAAATCTCCTCCCTGATCAAGGAGTCGACCCAACGCGTCGACGAAGGCGCCAAGCTCAGCGAAGAGACGGGCAACGCGCTGAAGGAGATCATCGACGGGGTCGAAGCCACGGTGGGGAAGATCGGCGAAATTGCCACCGCAGCCGTCCAGCAAGCGACCAGCGTCGAGGCCGTCTCCACGGCGCTCCAGAGCATCTCCGAGGTAACCGAACAAGCCGCCGCCGGAAGCGAGGGAATGGCCGCCAGCAGCGAAGAACTCGGGGCCCAGGCTACCAGTCTACGGGGACTAGTCGGCCATTTCAGAACCGCCTGACGACGCTCGCCGCCGGTTCCCCGCTTGACCGAAGGAAAAAGGGACATTACTGATTTCTGCGCCTCTCGCGCAGCTAGCTTCGATCGACCGGCCGTTTCGCGGCATCCACGAAGCCGACTGTGCGACCCGCGGTGGCAGTATCAGCGACAGGTCCCTCCTGTCCCAATGTCCCTTAAGCACACGTTGCACATCGTGCACGGACTTTCGCCATTGTCTGCAAGCTTCGCGCCGCAGGTGACACATTCCCCGCGCCGCAGACGCGCCCGGGCAAACCGTTCCACGTCGCCAAAGGGCATCCGAAGAAACACGAGAAACGCCGCGTTGGCCGCGATCAACGCGATGGACAGCGCAGCGGAGTGCTTCCAGAGGAGATACGCTGCGACGAGTGCCGCGGTTTGCGAGAGGCAGATTGCGTCCAATCCACCGCACGTGCCGGTCGATGCAAGCCAGCGCGGGACGCGGCCGGGCTGAACCCCCATCATGCGATGCAACCGTGACGGACGCAGCATGCGACACTCCTGGCCGGCGCAGCGGCCTTCCGGTCGGCAAGACGTCGACAGAACGGAACTTGCAGTATATCCTATCATACGCGCTGGCTCTGCGGATCGGTCCGGCCGACACGTCCGCCAAACACACGGCGAGATCCAAGCAGCATGAAAAGCGTCTGCGTATTCCTCGGCTCCAGCCCCGGCAGGCGGCCGGAGTATGCAGCAGCCGCGGCGGAATTGGGACGGGCACTGGCCCAGCGCGGGCTGACGCTGGTCTACGGCGGATCGTCGGTCGGGTTGATGGACGTGCTGGCCAACGCGGCACTGGCAGCCGGCGGGAAGGTGATCGGAGTAGCCCCGACGTGGCTGATCGAGAGACGAATCGCTCATCAGGGTCTCTCGGAGTTGCGCGTGGTCGACACGATGCACGCGCGAAAGCAACAAATGGCCGAACTCTCCGACGCCGTGATCGCGCTGCCCGGCGGATTGGGCACGCTGGAGGAGTTTTTCGAGGCACTCACCTGGGGCCAACTCGGACTGCACGAGAAGCCGTGTGGCCTGCTCGACGTCTGCGGCTACTACCGCAAGCTGATGGAGTTTCTCGATCAAACGGTCGCCGAGCGATTCGTCACCACCGGGCATCGATCCATGCTCCATGTGACGGAGTCGCCCGAGGAGTTGCTCGACCGGTTTGCCGAGTACCGGCCACCGGAGATGGAGAAGTGGATCGACCGATCGCCGTGAGCGTCAGTTCACCGACGGATCTTCCGGGAGATGGTCGATGTGGAGCACGTCTTGCAGCACGGAGCTGCCGACCTGTTTGACGCTCCGCTCCCAGAGGTCGTCGTCGTCGGAGAAGACCAGATCGATGGTGGCGGTCAACGTGAGCCATCCGCCGAGTTCGAGTTCGTGCTCGAGCTGCCCGGCCCCCCAGCCGGCGTTGCCGACGAAGAGCTTGAACGGGATCACCTCTTGTTCGACCAGCTCGCAGAGTTTTTCCCGGCTGGCGGCCACGTAGACCTCCGACATGACCTGCTTCTCGGCGAGGAAGACGTCGCTATGCAACGCCAGCAACGGCCCCGGCACGGGCCCGCCGGAGTAGACAAACTCGGGCGATTCGCACTGGCCCTCGTCCAAATCGGCCCAGAGTTCGCCCACGGTCTTGTCGGTGGGCCGATTGAGCACGACCCCCAGGGCCCCTTCTTCGCCGTGCTGTAGCAGGAGGACGACCGTCTTGGCAAAATTCGGATCCTGCAACTCCGGCGCGGCAATCAGCAGTTTGCCTTGCAGAGATTCCATCGCGAGTGGCTCCTTGGCGGCATCGGTCGGTACCCATAGTAATCATACGCCAATTCTGCGGCGAATCCCAGCCGTCACGATGGGGCCCGGAGCGTACCTTCTCTGTGGTGGTGGAAAGCCGCCCCTGTGGTGGAGCGCCACACGTCGCCTTATGCCGGCAGGTCGTCAAACGGCGGACACCACAATGGCAGCCGGGGAAAGAGCACCCGGCCGGCCTCGCGGGCCAACGCGGTCGATGCCGTCAGCCGGCCTTCGGCCAGCGCGCGATCCCAATGGAGTTGGCCCAGCAGCAGTCGGGTGAAGTCGGACATATTGAGTTGCAGGTAGCTGCGGCCGATCCGGCGCGAGACGGCCCGGGCGTGGCGGGGGGTGATTTCCAGGCGGTACTTCTTGCCTTCGACCAGCAATCCCAATTCCAGCGGACGCACCAGGCCCGCCTCGTCGGCCCGGCGGCTGAACTCACCGCACATCAGCCGCAACAGTTTCAAGGGGGCCAACAGCCGGGTCATGCGTACCTGGCCGCCGTCGGATTCATGGTAGCACCGCGAGCCGCCGGCGTTGCCCAACAGCCGGTGCAAGCGGCTCGGCGGCGAGGCGTGCAACACGATGCTGTGCCGGTCGTGCTCGATCGAGTCGCGGCAGACGCGCTCGAGCAGTTCCGCCAATGCCGCCCGGCGGCCGGGCGCACAGAATAACTCCGCAATCGCCTCGCCCTCGGCGACCGCAAAACCGACGATCGGCGTCCGGCTTTCGTCCAACTCCGCCGGATCGGGACCGTCTAAGGCCACGTAAATCTGATCGTAGGCCTGGCGGCGGATGAGCCAGTGCCAATAGGCGGCCGTGCGCTGGAGCGGGCCGTAGGCGCCGTCGAGGTCTTGATCGTAGATCCGCTTCAGCGCCGGTTCTTCCCAACGTCGAAACGGCCGGATTTGCAGCTTCCGGCGACGTCCCAGAGCGCCGTGTTCCCGACGGCGACGGTCCCGCCGACGACGCCCGGCCAACAGCCGCGCCAGCACTGCACGAACGTCGGCCCGGCTGAAACTGTGGCGGCCACAAGGGGCCCAGCCGGTGCGGCGGAAGAAATGCGGCACGGTGGTGCACAACTGTCCGATCAGCGCGCCACCGCCGGCCATCTGCTTTTCAGCCTCGCGCAGCAACCGGCCGGCGTGTCCCCGGCTGCGGTATTGCGGCAAGGTTCCCAGCCACGCCAGACGGGCCGTGGGAATCTGCAACGGGCCGAACTGCATCACGCGATGGGTCACGTGCGCGTGCGCCACGATGCGGCCGCCGTGTTTGACGAGAATCCGGTCGGCCGGCTCGTAGAACGGGTCTTCCAGCGCGGCCTTGAACTCCGCTCGGCTGGGCCCTTGAAACACACCGGTGAGGAAATGGTAGATCGCCGCGTGGTCCGACGCGCCGGCCGAAACGACCTGCCACCGGCCACGACGGCGGCCTGGGCCGCGGCGAGCCGGCCCCTGCGAGGTAACCCCTGGGCTCATCGGCGAGAGTCCTTTCTACGTGGTCGAAACGATCCGTCGCCAGCGTGGACTCGACTCAGGTTGCCGTGCGTGCGATGTGGGTGTCGCTGGCCCTTGCGCCTATCAGAGCATGTTCAAGCGATTTTGGGAAGTACCCGGGCAAAAAACCTGCGCAACGTCGCCACGGGATAGAGGCAGAAGCCGTACTCGCGCGATCGCAACACGGCGTCGGCCTGCCGCGCCGAGAAGGCCGTTTGCAGCCGCCGATCGAGCCCTTCGCGTTGCGGCCGGACCCACGGCTGAAGCGCCGCGTTGATCTGCCGGATCGCCCGGCACCGGACTTGGGCGTTCTGCGGCGTCTGCGGTGTCTCGATCCAGCGTTGCTTCTCCGCGATCAGCGCGTCTAGCTCCCCTGCTAACTCGGCCGTTTCATGCCCGGCGCCGTTGAAAAACTGCTCGGGATGATGTGTCAGACGCCACAACTGCTGCCGAAGCTCGCCCGGCGGCTCAGTTTCTCGTGGCCGGCCGGAAATCGGCAAGTGCAGCGTGCCCGACACGGTCGCGAAACCCGGCGGAGCAAGCCCGAAGAAACGCTCGATCAACGCGTCGGTCACCTGGTCGTACTTGGCGCCGCCGATGCCGTGGACGAACAGATCGCCCAGCAACAGCCGGGCGAAGAGGGTCGTGGTCAACGCTCGAGAGCGTATCCTCACGCCACGGCGGCGGAGTTCCCCCAGCCGCTCGACCGTTCGATGGGCGTCGGCGACGGCGTGCAGCGGCAGGTCGAATTCCGCTGCGTCGCGGTCGCCGAGCACGATCGATCGGTTCCGGCGGCGGACGAAGAGCCGGCGGCGTTGCGGGGCTGCGTCGGAGTAGACCCAAAACGGAGCCTCCAGCCACTCGCCGTCGGCCTCCAACTCCGGAAACGGATGGGCCCGGCTGCGAATCCGGTGTACGCGGCGATAGTCCCGAACGGCCTTGTTGTGGGCTGCGTGAAAGCGCGGAAGCTGGGCCAATAGGTGGGCTGTGAACCAGTAGAACGGGCGGAGGTCACAGACGCGGCTTTGCGGCAGTTCGAGCGTCCGAAGCCCCCACTGGACTTCCAATGCGTGACGCGAACGCGCCAAGCACGCGCCGATCGGGTGGCCTGCGGCCGCCTGCCGCACAGCCGCCGGCCAGTACGACGTCAACAGCGGATCCCCGACCAGCGGCGCGATCTGTTCGGTGGCGCGACGGCCAAAACTGTCGAATGCCTCCCGATCCGCGATCCGACAAAGCTCGTACGGCACTCCCGGCGTTGGCCGATCGAAGGGAGTCGTCTCCAGCCGTGGCCGTTCGATCGATCCGCACGGCACCCGCAACGACGTCTGCTTCACGGCGTCGTTGTCGATGATCAGGTTGACCGCCACCGCGCGACGGCGCCGCGCCAGACCGTCCAGGAAGAAGTTCTTCAGCCATACGCCGGGATGAAACAACTGCGGCTGATGGCCGGCCAGGAAGATCGGCGTCGTCGATTCGCCGGTCTGAGAGTCGTCTCCCGTCGGCAGATCGACGTCGCAGTATTCCCGCGTCCAGTGTCGGGCGTCGATCAGGAGTTGCCGGCGGGCTTCGGCAGAGAGCTTGTCGAGGGTGCGGCCCTGGAAATCGTAGGTTGGTCCCTCACGAGACGCATTCTGATGGCTGGGGTGGTTGGGGTCGAGCGCAGCGAGCCCGCAGTCGGTCGCATTCTGGGGGCTCGCTGCGCTCGACCCCAGCCACCCGTCACGGAGTTCGGCGTTCTTGGCGATCAACTCGTCAAGTGCCGCGCCGGCCGGCTCGATCAGCATCGCACGGTTTTCGCTCGGCGCGCGGAGCCGCCGATAGGCGATCGGACTGCCGGGCGAGGTCATGCGATGCCTTCGTTGCAGGCAAAGGGTGCGGTTCGATTCGCCGCCGTCTCGGCCGGCACGGTCTCGGTCGGCACTGTCACGCGCCGCGATCGGCCGGCCAGGCTTTCCCGCAACACGTCGCGATAAACGGCCAAGCGCACGTCGGCGTCGTCCATGGCGCCGCCGAAGGAACGTTCTTCGTCGAGATAGATCAGCGGCACCGGCAACTCGGTGACCCTCAAGCCCGCCTCGGCCGCACGCACCCAAAACTCCAGCGGCATGCCGTAGCCGGTCTCGGTCACGTCGATCGCCGCCAGCGCCTCCGTCCGATAGGCCTTGAATCCGCAGAAGGCGTCGGTCAGGTGCAGGCCAAGAGAGCGGTTGAGTTCCTCGGTGATCGTCCGGTTGATCCGGCGGCGATCGGCCGGCGCCGCGGTGTTCTCCGATAGGTGGCGGAGATAGCGGCTGCCGGACACCACGTCGATCTCCGCGTCGGTACCCATGCCCAAGGCGGCGACGAATTGCGGAATCAACTGCGGCTGGTGCTGACCGTCGCAGTCGATCGTGACCAGCACGTCGTAGCCTTCGCCGCAGGCGAACTCGAACGCCGACCGCAGCGCGGCCCCGTAGCCACGGTTGTGAGGATGGGCAATCAGGCGGATTCCTTCGCACTGCGCAAGTAATTCCGAGGTCCCGTCGGTCGACCCGTCGTCAACCACCAGGACTTCATCGGAATACCGCAAAGCCCCGGCCAGTGCCTCCCGCACATGGGCCGCCTCGTTGTAGACCGGTAGTGCCGTAAGGGATCGGTGACGCATGCCTTTATTGTAGGGGTGGAAGGCAAGGCTGAAAAGGCCCCGGCTGGAGATTGGAGGCTGGAGATTGGGGGCTGGGGGACAAACCATAGTAGGCGTCTCGCTCCGCGAGATGGCTACCGTGCGAGTACGAGCGTCGCCCGGCGCACCGAGAAGCAGTCGTCCCCGGAGAAGACCAGATGCAACGTCTTGCCGTCCGAACTCATCCACTTCGTTGGCAGCCGGGCCGTCTCGCCGGGGCCGACGTCCCAGCGCTCGGTGAAGAAGACGGTCGTCCAAGGGCCCCAGGGCTCCGGCGCATCGTAGATGCCGAAGCCGCCGGCGAATCGGGTGTCGTCGCCGGGGATGATCTGGCAGAGCAGGTAGCGGCGCAGCGGGGCGTTGTAGTCGACGTCGGTCCGATAGCAGCGGCCGCGATGCCCGAAGACGGCACCGCGTTCGGCGAGGTCCTGGGTCCAGACGGGCTGCCCGGTTGCGTCGAGGCGCTGGAAGAACTCGTACGCCCGGCGGTCGTCGATGCGATCCTTCGGCACCCGGGCAAGTACCGTGCGGTCCGACGGCAGATAGGCGGTTGCCGCGTCGTGCGAATAGACGTAGACGTAATCGTCGCGGGCGCCGGCGTAGTTGCGGCCGAAGTTCAAGAACGTTGGACAACCGAACCCGGTGGCGAACTTCCAGTCGCAGAAATCCCACGTGCGGCCGTGGTCCGAAGACTGGGCGAGCTGCGAAATGCCTGCGTTGCGGCAGAACATCCAGAGCACGCCGTCGACCATCAGCATGCCGCTGGCCTTGATGCCCTTCGATCCGTCGCCGGTCTGTTCGCCTGTGGGCGATCGGATATTGGTGCCGCGGAAATCGTCCGGCCCGCCGGCGACCTTGGCCAGTCCGAGACTCAGCCGCGGGGCCTTCGGCTGCAAGAACCCGGTGCCGTCGCCGTAGGCCGTATAGAGGGTGTCGTCGTCGGCCCAGGTGATCGGCCAGTTGTCGCTGCCCTTGGCCCGGCGGATGATCGTCGATGCCGGAGCCCAAGTCAGCTTCCTGATGACCGCGCTTGGCGGGCAAGGTGCTTGGGCTGGCGGTTTCGACGTCGTCTTGTCGGCTTCAGGTTTCACCGACGCGACAATCGGCTCGAAGAACGGCCGCAACACATCGTAGGGCCGCTGGCTGGTCCGCTTCCACGACTTGCCCGCTCGAGCGACCACCACGTCGAGACTCGGCACGACCAGGATCAGGCTATCGTAGAGTCCCCAGGTCCAATAGGCGTCGCGTGGCACGCCGGGAAGCGTCCCGTCGCCGTTGTTCCACCAGAGCAGCCCGTAGTGTCTCGAGGCGTTGCCGTAGTTCTTCGGGTCGTGTACCGGCAGTTCGACGACGCCGGGCACGGGTTGCCGGGCCAGTTCGATGAAGTCTCGTGGGATGATCCGCTGCCTTTGCCATTCGCCTCCGCGAAGATAGAGCAGCCCCAGCCGGGCCATGGCGTCGACGTTGGCGTGGATTCCCGAGCCGAACTCCCGCCGGGCGACGCCGTCGAGCATGTGGCTGCGGTAGGCGTTGTTGCGCCAGGTGAGATCGTCGGCCGTGATGCCGATCGGGGTGAACACCCTCTCGAGCATCACCTCGCGCAGGTCGCGGCCGTACTTCAACGTGACGCACTCGGCCAGCCAATTCGGCCCGCCGTCGCTGTAGTGCCATTGCGTGCCGGGCCGAAAGAGAAGCTTTCCATATCCGCCCGGCTTTTCGAACCCGGCCGTCTGCGTGGCCAAGTGCAGGATCGTGATTCCGTCCAGCCAGCCGGTCTCGGCGTTGCTGCCCGGCGGAATGCCGAAGGCCGGATGGTGGGTCGCGGCCTTGTCGCCCAGCTTGATCTTGCCGTCGGCCACGGCCAGGGCCAACGCGGTGGCCCCGAACGACTTGGTGGTCGACTTCAGGTCGTACCGCCGCCGCAGTTCGCCCCACGCCATCACCAGCTTGCCGCGCCGCGTGATGTAGCCGGAACCGCCGCCGGTCAGGGCATAATTGCGGGCCTGTTTCAACCTGGCCTCGTCCATGCCCACCTCGGCCGGCGTCGCCTGCTGCCAGTTTTTGCCCGGAAAAGCCGGTTCGGCAGCCCGCCCCTTCGCCCAGCAGAGCGCCAACGAACCGACGACGGCGAGTGTCAGCGTGGTGAAGCGCCTCATCCAACTTTCCTCCGAAAACCGGGCTTTTGTTCTGACACCGCCTGTTCTGACACCGCCGCGACGGCGTCTCTATTGTGGTCAGAAGCGGCCTTTGACTGCAACCAAGGGGCGTCGACCGGCTGCCGAGTTGCATTTCCCGTGCGTCGCAGACAGAATAGTACCCCATGGGAGGTTGGCTTCGGCCAACGAGAAGAAATGTACACGCGTTGAAAGGACCGCTATGTCTATCCGCCTGCGAAACCTCGGCCGTTTCTTTGGCATCGTCTGTTTGAGCGCCCTGTTGTTGACGATCCTCACGCCCACGTGGGCCTACTGCCAAGAGGCGGAAGCGGCGCCCGAAAAGGCAACTTCCGCGGAGGCGACTTCGGCGGAGGCAGCCCCCGAAGAGCCCAAGCCCGAGCCGCCGGCGCCCGACGTCGCCATGAAGACCGACGACGACTTCCCGTTGCAGGGCGAGTACGTCGGCACGGTGATGCTGCGGCCGTCGAGGCCGCGGACGTTGGTGTTGCAGATTCGGGCCGGCGGCCAAGGCACGTTTGAGGCCGCCGAGCACCTGGGCGGATTCCCCACGCGCGTCAACCCCCGCAAAGACCCGACCCGCCTGGCCGGCACCCGCACCCGCGACTTCGCCGTACTCAGCGGCGGCGATTGGGTGGTGCTGGTCCATCCCGACTATTGCGTACTGGTCAATCCGGAGGGCGAGCGCGTGGGCCGCCTCGAACGCATCCACCGCGAGAGCCCCACGCTGGGAGCCAAGCCCCCGAAACACGCCATGGTACTCTTCGACGGTACCAACACCGACCACTTCACCAACGGCCGGATGACCGCCGAGGGGCTGTTGATGGAAGGCTCCGACTTCAAGCCGATGTTCCAGGACTTCAATCTGCACCTGGAGTTCATGCTGCCCTACATGCCCGAAGCCCGCGGCCAAGGCCGGGCCAACAGCGGCCTCTATCTGCAAAGCCGCTACGAGTGCCAGGTGCTCGATTCGTTCGCCATCCCCCCGGGCAACAACGGCAGCGGGGCGCTCTACCGCTTCCGCGAGCCGGACCTGAACATGTGCCTGCCGCCGCTGGCCTGGCAGACCTACGACATCAAGTTCACCGCCCCGCGTTGGGCCTCCGACGGCACCAAGACCCGCAACGCCCGGATCACCGTCTGGCTCAACGGCGTCAAGGTCCAAGACGACGTCGAGTTGCCCAACAAGACCGGCGCCGGCCAGATCGAAGAGCCCGTGCTCAAGCCGATCCGTCTGCAGAACCACGGCAACCCGATCCGCTTCCGCAACATCTGGGTCATCGACCGCGGGCTGGCCCCAGCGGGGCGGTTCCCGGTGCGGGCGGAGGTGGAAGAAAAGGAAGCTGAATAGCGGTCGACGCCAGGGGGCGCCCCCGCAGCGGAACGTGTATAATAGAATGGGCGGAGTCGGATTCGTGACTCCCGGCCCTCTTAGTGCGCCATTGCGTGTATCGCTATCGACTGGGGAGGTGATCAGATGGGTCGAATATGGTGTCTTGCGGTCGTGCCGCTATGTCTCTCTTGCGGCATTGGTTCAGCGTCCACGGATGAACGCGCTGCGGCCGAAGCAGCGGTGCCAATGAGCCAGGAGGACCTGGAAAGCTGGCTCAAGAGTCATGCCATGAGTGTAGTACACGACAAGGCCGGCGACATTATTGAGGTAAGTCGCTCCGGCATGCCTCCGGCGTTGAACCGCGAGGTAATCGTGTCACTGGCCGTATTGCCGAAGCTGGAGAAACTAGACCTACAGTTGACGGCTCTGAGGGATCGGTATTTCGTCGGCGTGACAGGATTCGCCCAACTCAAGGAACTCAACCTCAGCCGAACGAGGATCACTTGCTCGGTGTTGAGTGCGTTCCGTAATTCCAGAAAACTTGAGACACTCCTTCTGACAGACACAGGGAGGATCGGCAGGGGTCTCAGCGCGATTCCGGCGGATTCACTCCGGGAACTCGTCCTGTCGGGGCCGGAAATCGGTGACGAGGCGCTCCAAGCGGCTGCCCGGTTCCATAACCTTCACAGACTGAGCGTCGAAAGCCCGCTGGCAACGGACAAAGGCGTTCTGTCGCTTGGACAACTGAAGAGCGTGAAGCTCCTTAGTATCAGCGCTCCGGAGGATATTCAAGTACTCAGCGACCTGTTCAGGCAGCTTCCGCAATGCCAGGGCATTTGCGGTCCCCTGACACCGAAACAGATAGAACGCGAAAGGACCGATGTGGAAAGGATGCGGAAATCCTGGGGGCTGTGAGCCCGCGTGTAGCACGGACACGCGCATATGTTCCCGCACACGGTCGTCGCGCGTTTGCCCGACGAATGACGACGCGTTGCCCATTGGGGCCGGCAAGCGACACTGAAGAAAGTGAGGTCTCTCATGCACAACCTTGTCCTATGTGCGAGCGTTGCGCTGTTCTTTGCAGTCGCGTCTGACCACCCGGCGACGCATAGTGCCCCAGCGGATTCTGAGCCCGCAGCCGAGAAGCCTGAGTCCGAAGCCGAGAAGATAGAACGGAGAAAACGCGAGGCGGAGAAGCTAATCGAAGATTGGAAAGCCGGGCGCTGGCGATGGCGCGGGCCCGGGCCCCTGCCACGTTCAGAGAATGCAGTTGCCGGCAATCTCATTTATCGAGGGAAATGGTATGTGCTTAGTGCGCCGGAATTGGCCGCCGTGAACGAATTGCTCGCAACGGAACAGTGTTTTCAAGAGGAGGGAATCCAACATGGCACATTGCGGTCGTTCGCCTGCGAAATCATGTTGTGGGGAGTGGTCGACGGCAAGTTTGGCAGGTTGGACCTCGTTGCCGTGGACGATTCGGCGGCCCTTCTTTGGTCGAAAATGAGAACAGGCATGCATTCCGCCGTCTCGCACCCGCAACGCGATCGTCTCCGCCAACTGATTTCGAGAATTCGGGAAGGTAAGGAGCCGCACATTACGGAAACGAAAGAGCGGGACGAGTGAAGTCCGAAAGGAGAAACGGAGGCGTTACGGAGATTCGCACCGGCCGTCGTGCGGCATATTCTCAGAGGTTCGAGTTTCTCGCCACGACACATCCCACGCCGTGCGGCCCGAGTTCCGTCCGGATCAGGTCGTCCTCACCCTCACGGCGAACGACGGCCGGGCGGGCGTGCCAGGCGTCGTGATAGGCGGCGCCGTTGAGATGGGGCACCCGTAACACGGCGCCGCGGTAGGTGCGGTGGCGGGAGTTGTAGAGCGTGTAGACTGTCTTGCCGCCGGCTGGAAATGCGTTGGCATAGACGCCGCCGGCTTCGGTGGGCACGAGCGGCTGGGGACCTAGCGTGGTGAACGCGTCGCGGTGCTCGTGCAGGATGCGATAACAGCGGCGGATCATCTCGCGGGTGGCCGGCTCGAACCATTCTTCTGCGGGGCCTTCCAGCCAGATCGCTTCGCCGTTGAAGAAGACCCAGCCGACGCCGGTGGCCCAACTGCCGGTCGGGCGGTCGCAGAAGAGGATCTCGATCGTTTTGAAGTCGGGGAATGCGAATCGGGCCGCGTTGAGCGGCACCCGGGTGCGCGTGCGTTGGGCGGAGAACATCGCGTAGGTGAAGCTGCCGTCCTGGTACTGGCTGGTCACGTCGACGGGCGTTTCCTCGGTGTAGACGGCCACGTTCGGCTTGGCCGCGTCGATCCGGCGGCGAATCGCCCGCGTGCAATCGCGCTCGGTTTGCACGGCGAAACTGGGCACGGCGTGTCCGTGGTCGGCCGAGTGGCAGTCTTTCTCGGCCCCGGCGAAGCCGAACTGGTCGACGTACATGCCGTCGACGTTCAACTCGCGGAGCTTCGTGGCGTACGTCGACGCCTGGACCTCTTGCCAAGCATCGACCGCCGGGCAGACGTACATCTCGCTCACGCCCGGCCAGTATCGCCCGGCCCCGTCGCGTCCGATCAATTGCCACTGTTTGCCGAACGCCTTCCCGAGCTTGCCGCGTTCCTGGAGCAAATAGCCTTCGATATAGAGACCCACCGGCACGCCGGCCGCTTGCACCTCGGCAATCGCCCGCCGCAGCCCTTCGCGTCCGCCGCGGATCGACTCGAACGGCTGATGGTCGCCGGTGCGTCCGTAGAGGCGTCCGTAGCCGGGCACGTTGCCCCAGTCGAACAGGTGCAGGTAGTCGATGCCGCCGAACTCCCGCCGGGCTTCTTCCACGGCACGCATCAGGTGCAGCGTGCCGTCGGCCTCAGCCAGCGGGTCCCACATCCAGAGGAAGCGCTGTCGGAAGTTGAAGATCTCCCGAAACCAGGCCTTCCGCGGCGCGGCGGGCCGATACCACGTTTGCAGCCACGCCCGATACGCATCGAGGCCGCGACGCCAATCGCCGTCGGTGGCGGTGACGATCGCGGTGGCGGTTTGGAATCGCTGGCCGGGTTTCAGCGTCCGTTCGGGATACTCAACGCCGATCGTGAACAGGCCGTCTTCCTTCTCCAACACGTAGTGCTTTCGCAGACACGTCGTATCGGTCGTCCGCAGCGAAAGCCCGCGCCCGTCGGCCGGGCTGAACGTGTCGAGGAATTGCACGGGAAACAGCCCGCTGTAACGCTCGCGCAAGGACGCCTCACGATTGTCGAACACGGCCCCACGGCGCGGCACGAAGTAATACGCCCGTTGTGGCTCGTCGCCGAGTCGATACGGCCCGATTCGCGGTGCCGCCAGCGAGACGCGATGTTCTTTGTTTCCCGCGTTCAGCACGGTCGCCGAGATCGCCAGGCTGTCGTCGGAAGTTGAAGTGGTTGCGTTGCGGATATCGACACCCAGGCGAAGCCCCTTGACCGGCTTCACTTGGTACCTGACCGGGCCGTGTTGGAGAACCCGGGGGGTTGCGTTTGGGGGTCGTCTCGCTCCGCGAGACGAAGTGACATCTCGCGGAGCGAGATGACTACTCTCGGACGTCACACGCCGCAGTTGCTCCGGCGGAATCTCGTGGCCGTCGACGCGCAGGATGATCGGCCGGCAGGGCTGGGCGAGGTAATTCCAGCCGGTGGGATAATGGATCAGGCGGCGAAGGGTCGCGGCATTTTCGCTTGTCAGGTCGGCCTCCAACCGCACCGATTCGCCGTCTGGCAGCCGTTTGATCCTCAACGGCGGATCCGATTCGAGAGCCGCAGGGAACGCCCGGCCGTCGGTTCGCAGTGTGACTGCCGCCACCGCGAAGGCCGCTTGTTTGGCCCGATCATCGAGAACAACCGCGGCCAGTTCCCTCGACGGATCGGCCGCCGCCACGACCACTTGCACGCCGTGGCCGATCTCAAACTGCCCGGTGGCTACGTTCATCGGCAGGCATTCGTCGGGCGAGCCCTCGGCATATTCGATCCGCAGGCGAAAACGGTCGACGTCGCGAATCGCCCGAAACCGCCCGCCGTCGTAGGCCGGTTCGTCGTCGCCGACGAGTTGGGCCAGCAATAGGAGATAGACTTCGGTGGCATGGCCCGCTGCCGGCAGCCGCAACGCCCCCTTGCCCTTAAATTGTGTGGCGGCCAGTTCGGGGTCCGCGTCGATTCGGCGAAATGGCAGGCCTTCGACGGTGATTGCGTTGCCACCAAACCAATCGTTGAGCTCGAATGCCCGT
Source organism: uncultured Planctomycetaceae bacterium (assembly GCA_964472545.1). Lineage (GTDB taxonomy): Bacteria > Planctomycetota > Planctomycetia > Pirellulales > Thermoguttaceae > CAYYNP01. Next base: position 78,635 of record CAYYNP010000005.1, read on the forward strand.
TGCCAACCGGCCGATGCTTCGTTACAGGCCGCGGAAATATCCAGCGCCCGTTCTTGACGAAGCTCCGCGTCGGGTCGCCACTGGACGACGTCGGCCAACCTTGCCGGCCGCCGAGTGGCGGTCAATCGCAGGTCGGCCAGTTCGAGCGATGCGTTGGGTGCATCGGCCTGCACTTGGATCGCCAAGCCGTGGATCGTCTCGTACTTGGCCACGAGCGGTCGTATGTCGACGTTCAACGTATGCCAGCGGCCGTCGCCGGCGAGTTCCTCCGTGGGGATCATCGTCGCGTAGCCCGGATCGCCCCGTCCGACCGGTCGGCCGAAGACGCACACGGCGTAGTCGCTCCATCGGCGCCATCCGGCGGCCCGATAGCGGATCGCGACGTTCACTCGACCCTCGAGCGCGACCGGCTCGTCGAACATCCACGACCATTTCATCCCCCGGCCGGGCCGATCGACTTCAAAGCGGGTCGACGTTTCCCGCCGCTCGACGTGATGGTTGCCGTCGTCGGCCGGATTGCCGAGCCAATCGACGTGCGGTGTCCAGGTGGCATCGTGCAGCGGGGCGATCCAGTCGAGTTCGGCCGAGAATGCACTCTGGGAACACACTGCAATCAACCCCAAGACGAGCGCCAGGCTTCGTCGGAAGAAGGCCCTTGGGTGGCTGGCGGCTGAGCGAGGCGAAGCCCCGGCTACGTTGGCCCCCTGGGGCACCGCTGCGCTTTGCCCCAGCCACCCTTTGGCGCGAGATGAAGCGACATCTCGCGGAGCGAGATGACTACTACGCGGCCGGATCGCCGAAAAGACGTCGCTAACCATGCGATGCTCCCAAGTGAAGAAGCGGACGATTGACCGACCCGACAACCGGCAGTATGATTGCCACCTGCCGTTGCTGCAAGAAAGGACAGCGTGTACGCCGAGCACGGGAGGAGACGCGATGACGTACGGCGAAGTCAAGCAGTTTCTCGAACAACACACCGAGGTCGTCGAACTGGCCGACGGCGACGCCCGGGTGGCGGTCTGTCCGCAGTGGGTCGGGCGCGTGATGACGTCGACCTGCGGCGGGCCAGACGGGCCGAGCTTCGGGTTCGTCAACCGGGCGTTCATCGAGGTGGGTCGGTCCGATCCGCGATTCAACAACTTCGGCGCCGAAGAACGCCTTTGGCTCTCGCCCGAGGGCGGCCAGTTCAGCCTCTGGTTCAAGCCGGGCGCCCAGCAGACACTCGACAATTGGTACACGGCTCCGGCACTGAATGAAGGTGCCTGGCAAGTGGAGCCGGGCGGCGGTGATTCCGTGTGCCGGATGAGCACGTCGATGAGGCTGCAAAATGCCTCGGCGACGGAGTTCAACCTGGACGTCGCACGCGACGTGAAACTGATCGGGCCCGACGGCTTCGCGGCGTTGTTCGGCCATCGGGCAGCCGAGATTGCCAGCCGAAGCCGTGTGCAGGCGGTGGGTTACGAGACGATCAATCAAGTTACCAACCGCGGCGCGGCGCTGAGCGAAGCCACCGGGTTGGTCTCGATCTGGATCCTGGGGATGCTCAACGCCGGGCCCCAGACCGTGGTCATCGTTCCCTACAAGCCGGGCGATGCGGATGAACTCGGCCCCGCGATCAAGTCGGACTATTTTGGCGAGGTCCCGCCGCAACGGCTGAAAGTCACGCCCGAAGCCGTGCTGTTCGCGGCCGACGGCAATTGCCGCGCGAAGATCGGCACCTCGCAACGGCGCGCCCGAGACGTGCTCGGCTCGGTCGACTTCGCCGGCGGCGTGCTCACGCTGGTGCAGTTCAGCATGCCGGACGACCCGACCGACGCGCGTTACATGAACAACATGTGGGGCGGTCCACACGACGACCCCTACACGGGCGATGTGGCCAACGCCTACAACGACGGCCCCACGGCGTCCGGCGAACAACTCGGAGCCTTCTACGAGATCGAATCCCTCTCGCCGGCCGTTGCCTTGAAGTCCGGCGAGTCGCTCGAACATCGCCACCGCACAATCCACGTCCACGCCGCTGTTGACGTGCTGCGGCAATTGGCGAAAGAGGTGTTGGGCATCGACCTCGACGCCGTGCATGACGCGATGATTCAAGGAAGATAGCCGCCGATCGAGAAGGGGCCGACGCCTACGGCCGAGTACACCCCTGCTTCACGGAAGTAGTGGCACATGCTGCCCACTGCCTACTGCCAACTGCATACTGCCAACTCCCCCCATGCCCGACCTCCGCAAAGACCCGATCGTCGACCGTTGGGTCATCATCGCCGCCGACCGAGCCGACCGTCCGAACGACTTCGACACCACGCCGCGGCGCCAGTCCGGCCGCCGTTGTCCCTTTTGCGAAGGCAACGAAAGCGAAACGCCCGGCGAGATCGTCGCCTGCCGACGCCCTGGCACAAAGCCCGACGGTACCGGATGGCGGGTGCGCGTGGTGCCGAACAAGTTCCCGGCACTGAAGACCGACGGCCAGGCCGATCCGCGAAACGACGGGATCTACCGCGCGATGCCCGGCGTCGGGGCCCACGAGGTCATCATCGAGTCGCCCGAGCATCGTCTCAGCACGTCGGAATTGTCCGTGGAAGAGCTCGTCGACGTATTCAGAATCAGCCGTGAGCGGATGCGGGAGTTGAAGCAGGACCCCCGGCTGGCCTACGGGCTGTTGTTCAAGAACGTGGGAGCGGCGGCCGGGGCGTCGCTGGAGCACATCCACAGCCAGTTGATCGCTACGCCGATCGTGCCGGTGGCAGTTCGCGAGGAGTTGTCCGGCTCGCTGGAATACCATACCAACCGGGGGATCTGCGTCTATTGCGACATCATCCGCCAGGAACGGGACGCCGCCGAACGGCTCGTGCTGGAGACCCCCGGTTTCGTGGCCTTCTGTCCGTTTGCGTCGCGATTTCCGCTGGAAACGTGGATCGTCCCGAAGACCCACACCAGCCACTTCGAGACGATCCAAGGCGGCGACGTAGAGGATCTCGCCGGCGTGCTGCGACAGGTGATCGGCCGTCTGGAATCGACGCTTGACCGGCCGGCATACAATACCATCATGCACACGGCCCCCTTTGACAGACGACCGCTTGCGCATTATCACTGGCATATAGAGGTTATACCGAGAGTAACGGAGACGGCCGGGTTTGAGTGGGGTACCGGTTTCCACATCAACCCGGTTCCCCCAGAGACGGCTGCAAGGCGGTTGAGAGAAGTCGAGGCAAGATTGCGGGCAACGGAGGATATTTCGTCCAGGGAAACTGGATAAGATGGGTTGCGGTTGCCGATTAAGGAGTTGACCCCACCTGGCGGCGCATTTCGATCGGCCCGCCTGGCGACCCTCCCCGCAACCTCCCCGGAAGAAACACGACCTGTCCAGCCATGCCCAACTCCATTCGACTCGTCCTGACTCTGCACAACCACCAGCCGATCGGCAACTTCGACCACGTCTTCGAGCAGGCCTATCAGGACAGCTACCTGCCGTTTCTCGACTGCTTCGAGTCGTACGAGACGCTCAGGCTCGCGCTGCACACCAGCGGCCCGTTGATGGAGTGGTTCGACGCGAATCATCCCGACTACGTCGACCGGCTGGGCGACTTGGTCAGTCGCGGGCGTCTGGAGATCGTCGGCGGGGCGTTCTACGAGCCGATCCTGGCGATGATCCCCTCGCGCGACCGCATCGGCCAGATCCGCCGCTATAGCCGCTGGCTGGAGAATCGGCTCGGCGCGACCATCCGCGGAATGTGGGTGCCGGAACGCGTGTGGGAGCAGTCGATGACCGCCGACCTGGTCGACGCCGGCGTCGAGTACACCGTGCTCGACGACTTCCACTTCAGAAACGCCGGCATGACCGAGGATCACCTGACCGGCCACCTGTTGACCGAAGACCAGGGCAAGGTGCTCTCGATCTTCCCCGGCAGCGAACACCTCCGCTACACGATCCCCTTCCAATCGCCACAACACACGATCGACCACTTGGCCGGTATTGCCCAGCGGCACCCCGACGCCGTGGCCGTCTTCGGCGACGACGGCGAGAAGTTCGGCACCTGGCCGGGCACCAAGAAACACATCTACACCGACGGCTGGCTGAAGCGGTTCTTCGACGCCTTGGTCGAAAACCAGGACTGGATCCACGTCACCACGCTGGCCGAGGCGATCGACGCCGTGCCGCCGGTGGGCAAAGTATACCTGCCCGACTCCAGCTACCGCGAGATGACCGAATGGGCCCTGCCGGCCGAACGCTTGGCCGAATTCGAGCAGGTCGTCCACGAACTGAAGGACGATCCCCGTTGGCAGACGCTGCAAGGTTTCGTCCGTGGCGGCTTCTGGCGTAACTTCAAGGTGAAGTACCCGGAATCCGACGAGATGTACACCCGCATGATGATGGTCAGCCGACGCTTGCAGCAGACGCTCGACGACGCCGCCACCGGGCCGGCCGTCGACGCGGCGCTGATCGATCAGGCAACCACCGAACTCTATCGCGGCCAGTGCAACTGCGCCTATTGGCACGGCGCTTTCGGCGGGATCTACCTGCCACACCTGCGAAACGCCGTCTACGAACATCTGATCGCCGCCGATAACCTGCTGGAAAAAACCGTCCGCACCGAAAAGACCTGGATCGAGGCCGTGGCCGACGACTACAACTTCGACGCTCGGGCGGAGGTCAAACTGGCCAACGACAAGCTGCTGGCCCTGATCGCCCCCAGCTTCGGCGGGCAGCTCACAGAACTCGACGTCCGCTCGATCCGCCACAACCTCCTGGCCACGCTCACCCGGCGTCCGGAGGCCTATCACAAAAAGGTGTTGGCCGGGGCCCACGAAGAGAACGGCGACTGCGAGAGCATCCACGATCGGGTCGTCTTCAAGCAGAAGGATCTCGACAAGCGGGTTGGCTACGACGACCACCCACGCAAGAGCCTCCTGGATCTGTTCTATGCCAACGACGCCACGCTCGACACGGTAGCGTCCGGCGAGGCCCCGCTCGACGCGGCCTTCCTCAACGGCCCCTATCAAGCCCGGGTGCGCCGCAACCCCGACCGCATCCAGGTGCAACTGATCCGCGAGGCGACCGTCTTTGGCACACCGCTGACGATTACCAAGGGACTGACGATGGAGTCGGGCGACTCGACGCTCGAGATCGCCTACCTGATCGAAGGCCTGCCGCCGGAGCAGACGCTGCACTTCGCCGTCGAGTTGAACTTCGCCGGCCTGCCCGCCGGGGCCGACGACCGCTACTTCCTCGACCCCGCCGGTAGCCGCCTGGGCCAACTCGGCACCCGGCTCGATCTGACCGACGCGACGGGCCTAAGCATGACCGACGAGTACCTGGGCATCGACCTGGGCCTGAAGGCCTCGCGGCCGACCGGCTTCTGGACGTTCCCCATCGAAACCGTCAGCCAATCGGAAGGCGGCTTCGAGTTGGTCCACCAGTCGATCGCCGTGTTGCCCCACTGGCACATCCAAGCCGACCAACGCGGCCGCTGGATGGTCAGCATGCAAATGCAGATCGACACCACCCGGGCCGAGACCCGTCTGAAGAACGAAGCCGTGGCCGTGACGAGTTGACCGTAGCGGTTTGGCGCGTTTTTCCCAGCGAACGCCCGCGGCCGCATTCTCGCGATCCGGCGCGTGTAGCAGCAAGTTGTTGCAGTGGAACGACTTGCGCTGATTCACATGCGGCCCTCATTCGCCCCGCCAAAATGGCACGATCAACAATTCTCCCTTGCTGAATGCAACCCGTTTGATGACAACAGGTTACGTCGACAGGCCGCGATCCACCGGCGGTCAACAATGCGGCGTTCGAGTTACGTCGACTGGCCGAGGGAGGCTGGCGTTGGAAGATGTTTCATCACAGCAACTTACGGCGGCGTCGTGTTTCGTTGGATTGACGTAAGTGCATGCCCCTTGGGGTTGACGCGACGCCAATCTCTGGTAATTGAAGAATCGCCGGCCGCTGGGCAACAATGTCCGAAAGTAAGCACTCGCCCAACCCGTTCGTAGTGCCCCGATTCATCGGGGCCGTGCAGCGGAATCCCGCGAAAGACCGCATGAATGCGGTCACTACGAACGGCTCTTGACGGGTTGGGCGAATGCCTACGTCCGACAGGTTCTTCGACGCACCGGCCCAGCGGGCGCCCTTTCACCAACCCGGTCCGACGCCCTGGGATGCCGGCCGACGTGTAAGGACGCCGGCATGGTTGCGAAGGAGCGATCGGCAGAGGGTCGTTCACGACCCTTTCCGCGAAGCGGTATTAGGCCCGGGGCTTCAGCCCGGGTCGATAAGGTGCCGGGCTCAATATCTCCCCGGGTGCCCCGGACGCATAGAGTGGCCCGGGCGGTTTTGCCGAGAGGACGTTGCGATCTTGGTGACATGTTCGCAGAAGCCGTCCGGGTGGCAACGCCACAAGCGACACTCGCTCGGTCTGCTGGTGTGGCTCCGCCACCCCGACGCGTTTTCCGGCAATCCGCCAGAGATGACAACGCCAATTGCGGAAGAGCGTCGGGGCCACCTGCGGGTAGGAGGTTGGGCTGCAAGATGCTTCGGTCGACATGGCGACGTCGACGCGGATTCCGTGCCAGACGTCGGGTAACGTGATACAATGTACCCAGCGGCAGCGGGATACCCCACACCGGGCTGAACGCGGTCGCGATTGCTGCCGTGCGAGAATCGAGAGTGGCTGGGGTCGAGCGCAGCCACCCGTCAATCTCAGTGTTACGGAGTACTAGAGCCCGGGGGACGATCCGATGGCAAGCGCGTGTATCGTTCAGGCCGTTTCTAAAGTTGCGAGAGCAACGCGCCCTCTTGAGGAGACTGCCCCGAACGTGGCGATTGAAGGTCTTGTCCCCTCGCGGGTCGAGGCGTGTTCGGAGTACCACGGGAAGGTCGTCGCCACCAAGTACCATCCCTTTGTCGGCTGTGTGCATGTCGCGTTTGCCGGTCACCGGCCGTTGGTGCTGTCGCCGGACATGTTTTGGCTTCTCATCTGCCAGGGATTCGCGAGGCACGTCAACCACAACGCCGAGCAGTTTCGCAGCCTTTTCGTGAGACACTCCGGGAAGGCGAAGATCGAAGTCCGCCGCGACGATTTCTTCAAGGGATCGCCGGAGAATCCATGGGCAGAGGTGTTTGGCGAATTCTCGGCAGGCATCCGCCGGCACATCGGAGAGGAGAATCACGCGAACATCGTGGCCTCGTTCTCCACAACGGGTGCCATCGAAACGGCAGCCAACGAGATCGTGTTGATGGACTCGATGAAGAGCTTCTTCGACTACCACGTCTCGACGCTGTGCGGCATCCCGGAGGTCACCCTGGAAGGCACCGCCGACGATTGGCGGAAACTGTGCGAGCGCACGCAACGGCTGGGCACTGCCTACGATCTGGCGTGGTGGACGGATCGCATCACGCCTGTCCTCAAGCGGATTGCGCGCAACGCCACCGGAAAGCCCGATTCGAAGCTGTGGAAGAGCATCTACAAGGTCGACAACGGAAGCGGGGGGCCTTTCATCAACGGGTGGATCGTGGACTTCTTCCCCTATTTGCGGAAGATCGGCGCCGTGCATAAGCAGAGCAACGAACTGACCGACTGGCGAGAGGTCGCCGCGAACCCGGACCAGTATCGCAACGCGTGGTTCGAGACGCCCAATTGGCGGTTCTCCGGCGGGAAAGACAGCGTTACGACGGAGGATCTGCCGGGGAGCCTTTGCAAGGTGCCGTTCACGTGGCACTACCTCAAACCGCCTCATCCGTTGCGGGAGTATGCGATGGAGTTCATCGCAGGCTTCATCGGCTTCACCCAAGACGCCGAGACGCTGGCGGTTCGCCCGAAGATCGGCTGGGCGGTTCAGGAGGTGCCCAAGAAAGTTGAGCCCGAATCGACCGACGTTTTCGATGAGGTGCTCGACGAACTGACGGCGGAGATCGAGGGTGACGTCTGATGCATCCATCTCGGCACGGTTGCCACAATCTGGGTTGGGATGGACCAAGGAGACACACATTCCCCTGGTGCGAGCCGGTTAGCCGGGCGGGTTTCCCCGCCGGACTCTCTCAGCACCTAGCGTCCGTCCGCACGAAGCAGTCCACCGACGAGACGCTCAACCACGAAATGCACGTCGCCCCCGCAGGCGGAAAGGTTGGCAGCCCCCTGTCGTATCGGGTACGATAATCGGAAATCAAGGCCGTCTGGCGGGTTGCCGGACGGGTGATTTCGGACGTTAGGCGGCAGTCGGGGACCTTTGGGGGGAAATCAGGCGTTCAGTGCTCATGAAACTGCTCGGCATACTCCTCCTAGCCGTATCGCTGCCCTTAGCGTTCTTCGCTCTTTGGGCCAGAATAGACACCCTCGAAGACCTCATCTTCTTCCGAGTCTGCGATCTGATCTTTGGCTTGTCGATTGCCACTGCTGTTGTGTTGCTGCGCACTGGCACAAGATCACAACTGACTAGATTTGGGCTGGCGGCGATAGCTTGGGTCGTTGTGTCCGGGTCTTTTCTCGCCTGGCACGAGTTGCAAGTGCGTTCTCGATGGGCGGATCGGCATACGGGCCTCGTGGGTTTGGAAAGCGTCGAAGACGCACGCTCAGCTGCCGATGCATTCTTCCTGAATGCTGATCCGGGTTCGCTGAGGAGTAGCACGGACATGAGCGATATGTCACGACAACAGAGGAGATCTTTCCTGGAGCTTACCGAGAGCGGATGGCGAAACGCCAGGCTACGTAGACATCATGTATGGACTAGGCTGGTGGATCGTGACGAACTCACCGAACTCAGGAAGGAGACTCGAGAGGATTGGCCCGATTGGATGCAAGTCGAGGAGCGATGGAATCACCAGCCCGAGTTGTTTCTGGTTTACCATTTCGCGGATGACGATGGATACAAGGTGACCTTCACAATGGGCCTTTTCCAAAGAGAAGGAAGGTGGTATTTCGCTTGTCAACTGTAGCAGAAGACGCTTAATTGGGCGTTCCACCCGACCGGGCGGGAACGCCGATCATGGCAATCGAGGTACGACGCGCCCGCCGCGTGAACTTGGTCGTTCGGCCACTTCGACTGGTACCCGTCCAACTATGACCCACGGAAACAGCCAATGCGATGGTGAGGCCGAAATAGGCCTTATCCGCAACAAGCTGCATTCGCAACTTCCTTGCCGTCCGACTTCCGACGCTGACATCGTCACCGCGACCTAATTCCGAACGACGAGCAGTCATGCCCAGAGAACTGTCATTCGAAGAGTCATTCAAGAAGTCATTTCAGGGATATTTTGCTCGACGCGGCTACAAGACGCCGATTAGCATACCCAACCTGATTTGGCGATGGTTCTTCGTGAGTCTTACCCAACGGCCGTTCGGCGGCTTTTGGCGCGTTTGGAACCCGTTTCTCGGCTTCTTTCTACTCAAACTCTACAGGAAGCTGGGCGGTGACAAGAATCGTTTTGTTGCCTGCCTCTTGACCTTTGCTATTTGCGGATTCGGTCACGATTTGCTGCGCGTGATCATGAACTCGACCCATGGTTTGCAGCTCAGGAGAATGATGGAGTTTCTGATGTTCGGTCTGTTTGTGGCGCTAACGTCGTCGTTGCGGGTTCAGCGACGGATGCGAAAACTGCCTCCAGCCGCGAATATTGTCGTCAACCTCGTCTTCATCGCCCTTAGCTTCATGATTGGGAATTTCCTGTGGGGCGTCCTGGAGAGCAGCATTTGACGAGAAAAGGGGACGAGAAATGGGGTCAGACGAGAAAAGGGGTCAGGACTCGTTGATTAGCGGGTAGCACCGGTTCCACCCGCCATCCGCGTTGTTTGGCCTTTCACCACAGGTCTTTGCCGCAGTGTTCGCATCTCCTGGTGACCAACACGGTCTCCCACCGGTTGCTCTTGACCACGAACCGTTCGCAGTGCGGACATAGCAGCCCGAGTTGCCTGGCCCAACCGTGCAGAGAGAGGTGCAAGAACAAGAGCATGCCGAAAAGCCCGGCGATGAACACGCCGCCGCCGATGAGCGGTCGGTCGGCTGCCGCCGCCGCAAAGAGGAAGAGAGTGATGGCGCCCAGCCAGACGTACGTGACGAGGATCATGCGCCGCTTGAGGGTTTTGAGCCCCTGTTCCAGTTCGGTAGGCGTCATTTCAGTCTCCGACCTGCGAACGAGTGAGTCACCCGAGCGGCGGACCGTCGGGAGCCGGCCCGGATCATCGAGATTCCGCCGGCCGTGTACGCGAGACAAGTGGTCCAGCGACCTCGACCCCCACCTCTGCCGATTATCCCGTCGTGCGGCCGGGAGCGTCAAGCTGACCGTAGCGAAAGCACTGGAGTAGGCGGGCGAATCCACCACATCCGCAGCAAGGCCGGCGACATGATTGGGCCCACCACGACGAACCGGAACTTCATGCGAGAGCTGTTGCGGGGACGGGCCAGGACGGAGAACTCGTACCACTCTGGGTGTAGTACGACAACCCTCATTAGGCAGGTCGGACACTTCGGGAAGAACATCGCTTGCCACGGGCAGCTTAAGGCGGTAAACTAATTTGTGGTGCAAAGTAGTGGTGCAAAGTAACTGCCTGTTTCGGGAGACCACACCATGAACCGTGACGAAGCGTTGCAGCGGATGCAGGAAATCCAGCGCATCATGGAGCGGGCCACGCTCTGGACGCTGCTGCCCGGCGTGGCTGCCGTGCTGGGCGGTCTGTTGGTGCTTGCCGGGTGCGCGACCAGTTATGCGATGTTCGGGTCGCTCGACTTTGCGGCGATGCTCGGGATGTCGCTGGCGTGGCAGGTCGGCTTCTGTGTGATGTGGTTTGCCATCGGCGCCACTGGCCTGATCCTGGAAGGGGTCTTCACCGCATTGGCGGCCAAGCGGCAAGGATTGTCGCTGACGGTTCGCTCGGCGCGGCTGGCGGCGTTTTCGATGACACCCAGCGTCGTCGTCGCCATGGTGCTGACGGTCAAGTTCCTGATACCCGTTGAGCCCCAGGCCGAGGAGGTTCAGTACATCGTGCCGATCTGGATGATGCTCTACGGCACGGGCGTTTATACGGCCGGCCTGTTCTCCATTCGGCCGCCGCGAATCCTCGGCCTGACGTTCATCGCCATGGGCGTGGCGGCGCTGATGTTCTTCCACGACTACGGCGTGGTGTCGGCCGCGCTCTCGTTCGGTTTGTTGCATATTGTTTTCGGGCTCTACATCTTGCGCAAACAGCGAGCGGATGACACACCATGAGCGAGTCGATTAAACCCGACGACATCGACGCGATCATCCACGAGCGCGCGCGCCTGGCGATCGTTTCGGCGCTGGCGGTGGCGTCGGAGTTGAGCTTCGGCGAATTGAAGGCCATGCTCTCGCTCACCGACGGCAATCTCAGTGCGCACTCGCGAACGCTCGACGAGGCCGGGTACATCACCATCAAGAAGACGTTCCGCGGCCGCCGGCCGCATACGGCCATGCGGCTAAGCAGCAAAGGGCGCAAGGCTTTTCAACGATACGTGGAGACGCTACGTCGGATCGTCGGCCAGGGAGATGACGCGATGCACGAACCTTGACGAGCCCCCGCCCGGCGGCCTCTCTTTTTTTGGTCCGTTACTTTGTCGCGCAGAGAACTTTGCAGGAGTGATATCATGAAACGCCGACTGCTCTTGATCCTTCCCTCGCTTCAGCAACTCGACAACTACGAATTTCGGCTGATCAAGTACGCCCGATTTCCTCCCTTGAGCCTGCTGACCATCGCGGGCCTGACGCCGGACGACCGCTGGGAGGTCATCGTACGCGACGAGCACATCGAGTCTTCGGAGGTGGAAGGGCACGTCGATCTGGTCGGTATCCAGACTTACATCTCCTCGTCCGGCAGGGCCTACCAGTTGGCCGATCGGTGGCGGCGGCGCGGCGCGAAGGTGGTGCTCGGCGGCCTGCACCCGACGAGCCTGCCGGACGAAGCCGCTCCGCACGCCGACGCGGTCTGTACCGGGCCGGCCGAAACCGTGTGGCGCCAGATTCTCGACGACTTCGAGCGCGGACAATTGAAAAGTCTCTACCAAGGCCGCCGCCAGGGCTCGGCCCGGTTGGTGCCCACGCCGCGGCGCGACCTGATAAACCCCCGCGGCTACCTGATTCGCAACACGATGGTCACGTCGCGCGGCTGTCCGCACGCGTGCGACTTCTGTTACAAG
>CAYYNP010000006.1:0-84646 GCA_964472545.1 uncultured Planctomycetaceae bacterium
CACGTCGTCGAACGAGATTTCGCCGACTCCGCCCATCAATCCGATCCGCAAGATCCCCTCGCGCGTCCGCGCCGGCACGGGAAAGCGGGCGGCTTCGCCTTGCCAATCGAAGGAACCGCGCCAGGGGCCCATCACAACCTGGCCGAGCATTGCACGCCCCTCGTCGTAGAAGACGATCGCCAGTACGGGCATCTGCTGGCGTGTTTGGCCCGGGCGGATTTCTTTGCCGCGAACCTGCAATGAAACCTCCAGCGCCGACACTTCCCGGCTGTCGACTGCAAACCCCTGCAGCGCCCGGCATCCGCGGCCGGCCTGACGATTGGTGAAGGTCACGTAGTTCTCGCCCTCCGGCGCGCGGCCGTCGGAAACGACCTTCAATTGTCGCTGATAGTACCACGTGAGCGGGACCGGCGGATCGCCGAACGTCTGTTCGAAGCCCCCGTTGGCCAGCGCCGGATTCTCCGGATCGGGCTTCACCTGGCGGCGGGCCTCGGCGTCGCCGGTCATCGGCACGAAGAGCGTCGGACGCAGCGCTTCGGCCACCATCTTGCCATCGACCTTCTTCAACAGCACCAGGGCCTGTTGGTAGCGCCGGCCCACCGGCACGATCATGCGGCCACCTTCTTTCAGTTGCCGCACCAGTTCCGGAGGCACCTGTTCGGGAGAGCAGGTGACGATGATCTTGTCGAACGGCGCATTCTCGGGCCAGCCCTGGTAGCCGTCGCCGACTTTCGTGTGCACGTTGTTCAAGCGGAGCCGCCTCAGCGTGCGGGCCGCTTTGTGGCCCAGCGCGGGAACGATCTCGATCGTGTAGACGTCGGCCACCAACGAACTGAGCACGGCGGCCTGGTATCCGCTGCCGGTGCCGATTTCCAGCACTTTGTCGCGCGGTTGTGGCTGCAATGCCTCGGTCATAAAGGCCACCACGAACGGCGGCGAGATCGTCTGCGACTCGCCGATCGGCAACGCCATATCGAAATAGGCGACCTGGCGTTGGGACATCGAAACGAATTCGTGCCGGGGCGTGTTACGCATCGACTCGATCACCCGTTTGTCCTTGATGCCCGCGTCGATGATCTCCTGTTGGACCATCAGGTTTCGGGCCGCGGCAAAAGCGTCGCGTGGCTGAGCCGCCGCCCGATTTGGGCACGCAGGTGCCGAGAGTGCCAGGATGAGGAGGAGGACTTTCGGCGAGGGTATTTTGGCCATCGTTGCTACCGGTTGTTTGTCGATATTTGGGATTCCCAACGAACACAAAACACGGTCCGCACACCGCCATTATACCTCGATCTGCCCGCCCCCCAAACCGGCGGCCCTTGCCGCGTCGTGGGGCGGTCCACGATAATTAGACACGGTCTGCAATGAACCGGTTGCACCGTGAAGCCCCAGAGATGGGCAACATCTCACTGAAGTGCTTGCCAGAGAACGACTTGCGAATTGTGTGCCGGATGAGCGCCTTGACCACGATGGACCGACGTGCCGTCGGTCGCCAAGCCACGATCGTCGGCTGATCCCGAACCGCCAGTCCCGAGCCCCCAGTCCCCCCTCCCCGCCCCACATGCTCAACCAGACGCTGCACGACCGCCTTGTCTCCGAGATCCTGCCGAACGTCCAGACCCCCGGCCAATACGTCGGCGGGGAGTTGGGGGCCGTGGTCAAAGACCACCGTGCAGTCCGAGGGAGGCTCTGCCTGGCCTTTCCCGACACCTATTCGATCGGCATGAGCTATCACGGCCTGCAAGTGCTCTACGCCGCAATGAACCGTCGCGGCGACTGGGCCTGCGAGCGGGTCTTCGCGCCGATGGTCGACATGGAGCAGCGGCTCCGAGAACGTGGGGTGCCGCTGTTCAGCTTGGAAACGTTCACGCCGTTGCCCAAGTTCGATGTGATAGGGTTTTCACTCCAATACGAACTCTGCTCGACTAACGTGTTGACGATGTTGGACTTAGCCGGCATACCCCTGGCGGCCGAGCAACGGACGGACGAGCATCCGTTGGTGATCGCCGGAGGCCCGATGACGGCCAACCCGGAGCCGATGGCGCGGTTCATCGACCTGTTCGTCCTCGGCGACGGCGAAGAGAGCCTGCCGGAAGTGTGCGATCTATGGTTGCAGGTGAAGCGCGCGGGCGGCGGCCGGGAGGCGATGCTGGCCGAGTTGGCCGCGCGGCTGCCGTACGTCTACGTGCCCCGGTTCTACCGGCCGCAAGTCGCCGACGACGGGCGCCCTGCGGCCGTTTCCCCGCTGCGCGGCGACGCGCCGGAGACGATCCGCCCGGCCGTACTGGAAGATCTCGACGCGATGCCGCTGCCGGTCCAACCGATCGTGCCGTACGTCGACTGCGTGCAAGACCGGATCGCGTTGGAGATCATGCGCGGCTGCCCGGGCCGTTGCCGATTCTGTACGAGCACGACGCTGAAGCGGCCGTTGCGATTCCGCCAGGTCGAAACGATTTTGCAGGCCGCGGTCGAATCCTACCGCAACACGGGCTACAACGAGATCACGCTGCTTTCTCTTTCGACCAGCGACCATCCGCAGATCGAAGAACTGTTGCGACGATTGCAGGAGACTTTCCGGCCGCTGAACGTGGGCATCTCCGTACCCAGCCTGCGGGTCAACCGGCAGTGGCGCACCTTGACCGATCTGTTGAACACCGACCGCCATTCCGGATTGACGCTTGCCCCGGAGGCCGCCTTGGACGACATGCGCCGCCTGATCGGCAAGCAGATCACCAACGACGACCTCTACGAGGGCTGCCGCCGGGCGTTCGAGCGGGGCTTTTCAAGGGTGAAGCTCTACTTCATGTGCGGGCTGCCGGGCGAACGCGAGGCCGACTTGGACGGGATCATCGAGATGTCGGAGACGATCGCGCGGTTGGGCAAGGAGACTCGCGGCCGGTTTCCCACGGTGGTGGCCAACGTGTCGAACTTCGTGCCGAAGCCGCAAACACCGCTGCAATTCGGCGGCATGCAGCGCCGCGAGTACTTCCAGAACGCCCGGGAGCATCTTTATCAGCGGAAACGGTTGCGCTGCGTGCAACTTCGCTGCCACGATATCGAAAGTAGCCTGCTTGAGGGCGTGCTCTGCCGCGGCAGCCGGCTGACGGGCGAAGCGATCGAGGCGGCCTGGCGCCTGGGCGCCCGATTCGACGCCTGGAAAGAGAAGCTTCGGCCGGAACTCTGGTGGCAGGCCCTGGCCGAGGTGGGCGTCGACGTGGAAGCCACCTTGCACGCCCCCTACCCCGTCGGCGCACGGCTGCCCTGGGACCATATCACCATCCGCCAAGGCCGCGATTATCTCGTCCGGGAGCAGGAATCGGCGTTCGTTGAGTTGACGCGGATGGGCGGCACGCACGAGAAGGCACCTGAGTGATCACGTGTGCCACCGCTTCGCAGAAGCAGTGCCGCCTGTATCCTTCGGCGAAGACACTGCTTCTACGAAGCAATGGCACAGCGGAGCAAGGGAGTCTTCCCTGGTCTCAGCCAAGTACCCTGTTGCGCGCTTGTTACGATCCGAACGCCCAAATCGGCGTAGAATATCCATCAGCGAGGGCGGCGTTCGTCCTCGGCCCGGGAGCGTATCTTCGGGCAAGACCACTGGGAGTTCTTCGCAGAAAGGGTAACGGAACCATGGGAATCAGAGACATTTTGGCCGTGTTGGGTGTGGCGGTGGCCACCGTCGCGTTTGTGGTGATGATGTTCGGTCCGGCGCAGGTCGGAGCCGTCGACGAGGTCGCGCAAGTCAAGGCCGCCGTCTTTCCGCCGAAACTGACCGTTAAAGACTGTGAGCTTACGCTGAAGACGGACAAGGCGTCGTATCAGCCGGGCGAGTCGCCGTCGGTGATTATCGAGGCGGCCAATCCGACCGACAAACCGGTCGAGTTCAGCGTGGCATTGGGCATCATGAGTTCCAGCCCGGTGTCACCGTTGTCTCGGGCAATGCCGATATCGAAGCCGCTATGGCAGGGTGAGTGCAAGGTCGTATTGGGCCCCGGCGAAACGAAGACCTTCACCCAGCCGACCGGCGCGAAGCTCGAAGCCGGCCAGAACGTGACGATCACCGCTGGCGACCAGCTACAGGCCATGATCACCACGTTACTCAACGTGCAACAGAACGCCAACACGACGCAAGCCGTCACGCAGGCCGTGCCTCTGATTCAGCTTGCCCCCGCGCAGCCGGAGCAGTAGATGACGCCCTCAACGTTCGCTACGCGATATCGCGTGCCCCTGGGCGTATTGATCGGTCTGGTCGTCTCGGCCGCCGTGCTGTCGCTCTACGACGGCCACGGCGGCGAGACCCACACCGGCGAGAACCGGGGCCCGCTGCTGAGCGATTGCGGCGGGCCGATCGAGGCACTCGTGATGCACTACACCTCCGACGCGGCGGAGGTCGTCGGCACGGCCTATCGCGACTTCCTCGGGCAGCTTCCCGAGGGCGTGACGGTGTACGTCGTGTGCCCACAGCAGGCGGATTTCGACGACCTGCGGGCTCGTGTGGGAGCGGCGCGATGCGTCCTCGAGCCGATCGTTGTCGAGCATCCGATCACGCCCTGGTCGCGCGACCGCTGGTTGGCGCTGACTCCGAAAGACGAGTCGGCGCCAACGACGTTGCTATGTCCACGCGGCGAGATGGGGGCCCAAGTCTGGCCGGCCCGAGAAGGAGATCAGCGGACCGGCGACGATCTGGCGGCCGCGTTGGGGCCCGGCGTGGCGGCGCTGCGCAGCAATCTCTACTTCGACGGCGGCGACTTCGTGGTCGACGAGCGGACGGCGTTCGTCACCCCGGCAGTGTTCGAGCGGAACTTCCAACGGACGGTGAATACGCGGGAGGAGTTGATCCGGCAGCTCGAAAATCGGCTGAAGCGCGAGATCGTGCTGTTCGACGACGCGCCGGAGTATCACGCCGGCATGTTCATGATGACCGTTGGCGATGGGACCGTGTTGGTGGGTGACCCGGCGGCCGCCGAACGACTGCTTGACGGGGCTTCCGAGATCGATTTGGCCGAACTCCTGCCGGGCGTGGGGGCCGACTTCAGCCAAGCCACAATCGCCCGATTCGAGGCGGTGGTCGAGCAATGCCGCGAGGCCGGCTATCGGGTGGTCCGTGTGCCGATCGTTCCCGGCCGCGACGGACGCACGTACCTGACGTATCTCAACGTGATCCTCGATCGCCGCGACGGCCGGCCGATAGTCTACATGCCGGCGTTCGATGGTGTCGAGTTGCTCAACCAAGCGGCGGCGGACATCTGGACCGAGTTAGGCTACGATGTCCGTCCGGTCGATTGCACCGCCTGCTATCCGCATTTCGGCAGCCTGCGATGCCTGGTCAATGTGTTGCGGCGGGCGGAGTGAGGAGTGGGGAGTAGCTGGATTCGTTCCGCGTCGAATCCTATCGATCGCGATACCGCCTGACAAAGGCCGCATAGTCCTCCGGCGTGTCGATGCCGAAGGTCGGTTCGTCGACCACGCCGACGAGGATCGCATGGCCGGCCTCGAGCACGCGAAGCTGTTCGAGCTTCTCGGTCTGCTCCATCGGCGAAGGCGGCATCTCGGCCAGTTGCAGGAGGAAGTCGCGGCGATAAGCGTAGAGACCGACGTGCTGATAGAACAGCGGCGGATCGGCCGATAGCAGCGCGTCGTCCCAGTCGCGCGGCCGGGGGATCGGGCTGCGGCTGAAGTACAACGCCCGGGCGTGGCCATCGAAGACCACCTTCACACACGCCGGATCCTCGAACTGCCGCCGGCTGCGAATCGGCGTGGCCAGCGTCGACATCATCGCTTGCGGGTTCTCTTCCAGCAATCGAACTACCAGATCGATCGACTCGCCGGCCAACTCCGGCTCGTCGCCCTGCACGTTGACCACGATATCGACGCCTTCCAATCGCCGCGCAACCTCCGCCACCCGATCGGTCCCGCTGGCGGCGTTCGGATCGGTCATCTCCACGTCTCCGCCGAAACGTCGGACTTCGTCGAAGATCCGGGCATGATCTGTCGCCACCGAAACGCCGCTGGGCCGGCTGGCCGTGCATGCCGCCTCGTACGTGTGCTGTATCAACGGCTTGCCTGTCTCCCGCAGTAGCAGCTTCCTCGGCAGCCGCGTCGAGGCCAGCCGGGCGGGAATTACGATGTGGCTGGTGCAGCGGGCAAGCAGTTCGTGGGCCGTGTGAGCCATGGCAGGGATCCTTCGTGACTAAGGGTCTATATTCATACTGTATATGGCCGATGGGCGGGAGATCAGTCGCGCACGGAAATAAGGCAATGCCATCTTCCGGTATGCATATGCCCCCCACGAGGCATGGATCTCAGGCCCGCTTGATCGACTGGCGCGATGGCTATCATATTGATGATCGAGCCAGCGATTCCCTACCACGGGGTATCGGCGTACAATAGAAGAGAGTCTGCCAACCTGCCCGGAGATTGAGATGACTGACGCCACTACAAACAAGCGATTGTCCGTATCCACGGGCGGCGATGCCGGTCCGTATATCATGGTCGCGGTGAGTCAGTTGGAAGAGGTGCGTTCGCTGCTGGACGACGCCAAGATCTCCTACTGGGTCGATGCGGACGCGATTTCCCTTGACGGCAAACCGGAGATCACGGTCGTCAACCTCGCCCGTGACGCAGATCCCGACGCAGTTCAAAAACTTCTGGACGGTGCTCCATAGCAGGGAAAGGGGCGGACCATGCCACTCAGAGATGAGATCGAGACGCTACGAGACGACAGCATTGCCTCCCTGGATGCGAGTCACGACTACTTCTTTCGCACCAAGGCTGCCTGGCGGATCGTCCAACAAGTGGTGCGGGAAGGCCGCAAGGTCTCGATTAGGAATCAGGCCACGGACAGCGTTGTTCGGGAGGGTGATCTACCTAGGCTGGCTCAAGAGTACGTTACCGGCTACCTGGCGGAGGCGACGTTTCAGCATTTCGTATCCTTGTTCGAGGGTTTCCTCGGCGGTTTTCTCCGTCTCTGGCTCAACGCGTTCCCCCACGGTGTGAAAGAGAAAAGCGAGAAACAGGACAAGCAGGTCAGATTAGAGACGGTGCTCAAGTGCAGCAGCAAAGCCGAAATCATCGCCACGTTAGTTGACGAGCAGGTTCACAGGCTGCAATACAAGTCGCTGCCGAAGTGGTTCGAGTACGTCGAAAAGCGTGTCCACCTTGGCTGTCCAACCAACGATGAAATCGAAAGGCTCACGGAGATCAAGGCAACGCGGAATATTCTGGTTCATAACAAAGGGATCGCCAACGCGATCTATGTGGACAAAGACGGCAACCCCCGCGCTCGAGTCTCGGTCGGTGAGAAGGTGGAGGTACGGGAAGATTACCACCACGAATCGTGGCAGCTTATCAAACAAGTCATCACAGACATCGCCGAGGCCGGAGTTGCCAAAGCGTCTGCTGTAGAACAGAAATGAACGTCCGAGATACGGCACGAGACAATAGGCGTAAGTGCCTGAGGAAGGAAAGCCGCGATCCCCCGCAGCTATCCGCCCGAGCGTTGAGATACTGGAACTGGCAACCTCAGGGTTTCTCGACTCGCGTGACTCTCAGCAACTCGCCGGCACCCGGCGGGAGCATAAACTTCGTGACGGCACGTTCCCCGTCGTCCTCCCATGTCAACGCCACCCAACGTCCGGTGCTCTTGTCCATGCGTTCGACCGCGCTGACCTCGCCGACGAACCGTAGCATCGCCTCGCGTCCCTGGCCCACGTCGCGGTTGACGACCATCAGATACTGCTGCTTCTCGTCCTCGAACAGCCCCATCATCAGATGCTCGCCGGCGAGTTGCACCCAGTGATTCTCGGGGGCCTTGCCGCAGCCGGGCTGCAAGGGGTCGGTGTGATAGACGGCCGTCGAGCGGAGTTCGATGAGCACCGGGCCGAGCGGTTTGAGTTCCGTGGCCACTTCGGCCAACGCGGGGACGTTTACATGAGGCACCAGGCGGCCGTCTTCGAGCACCGGGCCGTTTTCGTCTTTCTTGTAGCCGAAATGCCACGGCGGCCAGAAGTGGAAGCCTTGCACACCGTACGCCAGGCTGGTGTAGATCGTCTGGCGCAATTGGGCCGGCGAGACGCTCGCGCTGACGCAACGCATCACCGGGATGCCGTGCTGCTGGCCTAGCTCGCGAAACATCGCCAGGTAGATGAAGCGGCGCTCCGGATGCCGCCGGCCGTCCCAGTGGTAGTGGTAATAGTCCAGCAGCATCGGTTGGACCTGCTCGACGAACTGGGGGAACTCGTTCCAGGCGGCCCGATTGATGAACATCGTGGGATGGTTCGGGTCGGCCTTCTCGTACGCCCGGGCGATTTGGGCGAAGACCGGAAAGGAACTCGCCCGTCGGCGGTCGGAAATGAAGTAGCAGAAGACGGCCGGATCGTCCTTGAGCTTCGCGGCCTGTTCGAGCATCTCGTTGATGTCGCCGCCCAGCCGCGCGTAAAGGCCGTTGCGGCGGCAGAGTTCTAGCCGGTCGGCCTCCACCTCGACGGCGTTGAAGCCCTTCTCGACGATGAACTTCGCCAGCGTGTCACAGTGCTTGGGGTCTTTCGGCCATTCGGCCCAAGTCACCAGCATCAGAGCCGGCATGCGATACTTGACGGCCGGCCGGTCGGCCTCGGGCTGGTCAGCCTCTGAAATTTCCCGTGCCGGTTCCGCGGCTGGGGCCTTGCCGCCAAGAAGGAGAAAAGCCACGCTCAACACAACCGCCCATCTCACACACGTCTCATTCCTGTGCGACATCGTATCTCCTCCGTCGCCCCGTGATGCAGCCGACGCCAACGGGCCGGCGGAACTTCGCCGAGAGGGCCGCGGCCGCCCGTTGGCTGGCGATGGCCGGAATTATAGCAGAATATCAGACGGCCTGTCCGTCGTCGGCGTCGTCCTTCGCCACATTGGGCTCCGCCAAGTCACTCTCTGGCGAGTCACACGCTGCCGCATCATCCTGTGGCGTGTCGTCTTCGGCCGATCCGCCCAGCCACCGCCGCGTGGCTTTCCATGCGCGTCCGATCAGCCGGCCGGAGAGCAGGTCCTCGGTGATGGTGCCCTTCTGAGTGGAGAAGTTGTGCCACACGGCGTCGATGTACGGCTGGCTGGTTTCGCTCAACGAGGCGTAAAAGCCTTTCTCGCGGATGTCGCCCAGGGCTTCCGTGTAATAATCGATCACGTGCCGGTCGAAGAGCGTGACGGCTGCCTTCGCCGTCGAGAGGGCCCCGCGGCCGACCGTGGCGATCTTGTCGAGCGAGTAGAGCGTCATTGCCGAAGAAACGGCAAACGGATTGACCCCCTGGCTGGTGGCCGTTTCGTGGATCTCGTCCCAGAGCCGCTTCACCTCGGCCTGGGGAACCGCCTTGGCGGGATCGATCTGCTTGACCGACTCGCGGGCTTGGTCGATTGTCTCCTTCAGCCCGGACACCGATAGCGGCGGTGTGTCGAAGGCAGTGGCGGTCGTCTTGGCCGCGGCGGCCACCGAGTCGAGCAGGTCGTCGACGTGGTTGATCGTCGAGGCCTCGTCGATAATGCCCTGCTGCTTCAGATCGTCGGCCACCTCGCGCAGATACGCTTGCGAACCGTAGGCCACGTCGCTGACCACCGCCAGCACGATCAGTGGCGAAAGGTGGATCGTGGCCAGTCCGGCCAGTTCGATGAAATTGCCCACGGCCTTGCGGGCGACGAAGTTCTCGACCTTTTCCGGGGCGTTGGGGTCTTCCGAAGGGGCCACGCCGCCGACGTCTTCGGCCAAGAACGTCAGCCCCTGCCGGATGAAGACGTGGTAGGTTTTCGAGCTCTGAAACGCGTGCGGCACCAGCAACGAGGCCGATTCCCGAAGAGCCCCGCTGATCACGCCCGTGGCGCTGCGGAGCGTGCGTTCGGGCAACGACATCCCAAACAGCAGGAAGTCCCGCACCCGAGCGTAGCCGGGGTCCTGCTCGTCTTCCGTGGCGGGCCGCTTGGGATCGTCGGACATTTGGGCGATTCGGCTAAGGTACCGACTTGGGCAAGATCACGGCCAACGCGCCCCACACGACTTGCTCCGAGGAGCCCGAGTAGCCGATGACGTTATCGGCCGGGGCGTCGACGATATGGCCCAGGATCAGGACCTCGTCTTCGACGACGAACGGCAGCGCGGGCTTGGCCAGCACGATGATTGGTGTATCCGAGTCGGCGACGTTCAGCACCGTTCCCTGGATCCCGGTATCCTCCCGCAAGTCAATGCGGCTGACCGCGCCCGCCAGCAGGACGCCCTGCTCCAGACGCGTCTCGTCTTCCAGCACGGCCTTCGCCCAGAGGGCGATCTTCTGCGGCTGCCCGGGCGTCTGACCGATTTGCTCCAGCATCGACTCGACCGCCCGACGGCGATCGTCCAACTGGGCCCCTTCGTTGGCAAAGGCGATTACGTGGCCCATGCGGCAAAACAGCGGATAGCTTTCGTCGGTTATTTCTAGCCCGAATGCCGTATCCGGATCCTCCGGGGCAACGGCATCATTGGCCGCTTTGAGCGCCGCGCCGAGATCGTCGGAGGTCAGCGCCGGCGGATTCCGCGGGCCGACGTAGTCTGCCGGGAGCGTCGGAGGCGCCGGCGGCGGATCGACAAAGGGCCCCGTCAGCGGGTCTTCTTCCAGACCGGGGTCGATGGGATCAGGTGACAGGGGATCGGGGTCACTCGGGTCCGGAGCGTTGGGATCGGGATCGGTGGGGCCGGGAGCAGGAACTTCCGGCGTCACCGCCGGAGCGTCGGGCGTCTTCGTCTGCGTAGCCGTCGTCTGCTCGGTCTCGTCGATGGTGGAATCGGGGGCGTCTGCGCTGAACCAGTGCATCGTGTGCGGCAAGAACGGCAGCGGGAGGAAATGGAACGTGGTTCGCTCCGGCTTGATCCAAGCCGCGGCGTAGACGGCGATCAACAGTCCGACGACGCCGCCGATCACGATCTCGGCCACCGTCCGCAGGCCGCTCTTCTGCTTCTTCTTGCGACCCGGCCGAGGGGCCAGGCTGCTCTCGACGGCACCGGCCGGTTCGCCGGAGTCGAACGCGCCGAATGCCCCCTCGTCGACGTCCGTCTCGCCCGTGTCGATGGCCACGCCCGCCGGGGCATCCTCCAGGCCGATCTCGTCACCCGCGCCCACGTCGATCGGAGGCACGATATCCGCCGATTTCCAGACGTCCAGGCTGGGGCCGTCTTCGGCGGCCGTTTGCTCGGGTTCTTCCGCCGTGACGGGAGCCTCTGGTACGGCAACGGGGATCAATGCCGGCGGCAGCCCCGCCATCGCCTCTTGGAGGGGGTATTCCTCCTCGCAGAGGGGGCAGCGCACGGCGGCCTTCTCGTCAATCCCCTCGGGAACCCGCACTGCCTGTTGGCACTTCGGGCACTCGGAAATGATAGACATGGTCGCTCCTTGAGTTTCGGGCCCTAACTATCTAGTTTAGCCCGCCTTTGGGCGGAAAACCACCGCCGGCAATGCGACCTTGGACGGAGAATGCCGACGGAGCGACCGTGGCAGAGAGCGTGAGAGGTCGGGCCGAAGCCCTGAGAACGCTAGTGATCGTTGTATCCCAAGCTGCGAGAGATCTCCCTCGCCTCGTTGGTCACCGCAAAGGACTTGCCCGGTGTGGTCGGCGGCCGAATCGGGCGAGTCGACATCGGCGGGATGTCGAGCTTGTGGCGATCGCCAAAGGGATCAGCGCTCCTGGACGGAGACCATCCGGTGCAGCCCGGCAAGGCCAGACATACGATGACAATCGCGGCGCGAAAGAGGCCGGCGAATCGAAATGTCCCATTATCCGGACGGTTTGAAGGGAGCATGGCGAGACCTGCTCTGGGAGTCCTAGGAAAAGCGGCGGGAGTCTCGCAGAAAGGTCGGGATGTGTCCAGGCCAGTTTTCGGGAGATTCTCGTCTCTTGGGGTCGTCTCTTCTCACCAGTTTGGCTGCACGCCGCCCGATTCGATCGGCAACTCGGCGGCGGGACCGTACAATGGGCGCAACGAGTTGGACGTTTTCGGTGCATTTAGCCTACGTGGAGAAAGACCTTGATGCTCGACACCCTCGTGATTGCCCCCCATCCGGACGACGCTGAGATCGGGGCATGCGGCGCCATCTTGCGGTTGAAGGCCGAGGGCCGCTCGGTCGGTGTGCTCGATCTGACCGACGGAGAACCGACACCGCTGGGTTCGCCGGAGATCCGCGCCGTCGAGACGGCAGCCGCCACCGACGTGCTTGGGCTCGAATGGCGCGAGAACCTGGGGCTGCCCAACCGCTCGCTGCAGCCGACGCTCGAAGCCCGGGCGAAGCTGGCCGGTGTGATCCGCCAGACGCGGCCACGTTGGTTGTTCGCCCCCTATTGGGTCGACGCCCATCCCGATCACGTGGCGGCTACCGAACTGATCGAGGCCGCCCGATTCTGGGCCAAGCTGACCAAGACCGACCTGCCCGGCGAGCCGCACTACCCGCGGCGGATCTTCTACTACTACGGATTCCACCTACGGCAGAACCCCCAGCCGGCCTTCGTGCTCGATATCAGCGAGTTTTGGGCGAAGAAACAAGCCGCCATCGAGTGCTACCGCAGCCAGTTCATCGACAACCAGCCGGCCACCGGCCGGAAGACCATCGACCGCGTCCGCGATCGGGCCGCAACCTTCGGCGCCATGATCGGCGTCGACTACGGCGAGCCGTTCACCGCGCGAGAGCCGATCGGACTAGCGACGCTCGACGGACTCCTGTAAGGGCCTCTGAATCGGGCCGAGGCCACGTGTGTGGAGAGGTCGGGAGTCTGTCGTGAGCGGTGGGGGCGAGTCCTGGGCGGCGAGGGCATGACCTTCCAGCCAATCAGCAGTTGTCAATCTCCCTACTTCCCAAACAGCGCCGTGAAGAACGCCCCGCTATGTCCGAGACCGACGCGTCGGTAATCGCCCAGGAGGTTCTTGTGGTGGCCCGGGCTGTGGAACCAGGCACGATTGGCGACCCGCCCGTCGTGGGTGCCGTGGTAGATATTTTCGGCGTTGGCCTTGGTGCCGTATCGGGCGGCCCGATCCCACGGAAGCTTCTTGCCGGGCAGGGGTGATTCGTGGGCGAAGAACTTCTGCTGGCGCATGTCGTGCGAGTGTTCGCGGGCGGCCGCGCAGAGCTTCACGTCGATGACTAGCGGCCGCAGCCCCAGCAGATTGCGCATCAGGTTCAGTTCGAGAATCCCCCGGGCCTCCTCCTGCCCGAGTTGCGCCGCCAGCCGTCTGTTGGCCACCATCACCTGCAGCGTCTGCGGCGACATCGGCGCGGCCATACCGGCGGCCAATTGCTCCTCGCCTTGCAGGTACTTCTCGAAATTCGGCGGTTCCTTCGGCTTGTTGCGGTCTTGCGGCATCAGCTTGTAGAGGTGGATTCCGCACTCCTGCCACAGTTGTCCGAGTTGCCCGAGCCGGGCACGCTGCGCCTGCAATTCCTCCGATCGCTCCAAGACTTCCGCCCGATCGACCAGGAAGATATCGGCCAGCCGTTGCATGGCCGGGTCGGCCGTGCGGATGATGTTCTCTTTGGTGAAGTTCGGCCCGTCCTGTAATTGCAGGACCGTCTCGCGCAGCCGGGCAACCTCGGCCAGCGGGACGTTGCCGATCTGGGTCTTGGCCGCGGCGGTCGCGTAGGCGTAGAAGCGCTGGCGGTAGGCGTTGAGTTGCGGGTAGATCTGCTCGGTAATTGTCACATAGAGCGTCGCCACGGCCGGACGGCCGGACTGCATCGCCTGACGGACAATCGCCGCCTGGGCCGCCCTATCGCCCCGGGCGCGAATGAACTGTCCGGACAATCGCTTCGCCTCGCGCTCGGAATCGGCCGGCGGGGGAGGCGCGGCCGCGCGGCCCGGCACAACCCGGACAGCCGGGCAAAGGGCCATTGTCCAGAGCAGCAGCATCGAAAACCTACGTAGCGTCATGTTCTCGTTCTTTGCGTTCACAGAGTCGATACGTTGGCCAACCCGTCACAGTTCGCTTGACCTGATCCATCGTAGCCGGATATGATCGCCGCGCTAAGGCGGGAGCGAGTCCGGAGCGGATCGGGCCCCCCCTGCCCTGCCCTGCCCCGGCCTGCCCTGCCCCGGCCTGCCCTGCACCATTTTCCAATCCCTGCCCTGCCCGCGAGACCCCATGAGCCGCTCTACCGCTGAAAGCCCTGCCGTCGGCCGTCCGTCGAAGTTGCACGTGGTGCTCTACCAGCCGGAAATCCCTTACAACGCCGGCAGCGTGGGACGAACGTGTGTGGCCGTGGGCGCCAAGCTTTGGTTGGTCCGACCGTTGGGATTTCAGGTCGACGACCGCCGGCTGCGCCGCGCCGGGCTCGACTACTGGCGGCACCTGCAATGGGAAGCCGTCGACGACTGGGACGCGCTGCGGCGCCGCTTGGGCGAGGCCCGCTATTGGTTCTTCTCGAAGAAGGCCACGGCCAGCTACGCCGAGGTCGAGTTCTCTCCCGGCGACGTGCTGGTCTTCGGCAGCGAGTCGCAAGGGCTGCCGCCGTCGATGCTTCAGGCCCACGCCGACCGCTGCCTGCGGATCCCCATCGACCCGAACGCCCGCAGCTTGAACCTCTCGGTCAGCGTGGCGGTGATCGCGTTCGAGGCCAAGCGGCAGTGGGCCGGATAGGCCCTGTCGGAGGACGTCATAGTAGTCATCTCGCTCCGCGAGATGTCACCACGTCATGTCATTTCGTCTCGGGGAGCGAGACGACTACTATGACGATTATCCGCCGGTCCGCGAGCCCTCCGACATAGATCAGGCGGTTCACCCTCCGGCACGAAAGGTGTGCTATCATTCCACAGGGCTCTACCCGCACCAATACTTCGAGATGCCATGAACGAGCACATCAGTCGACTCGTTGTCCGCGGCGGCGAAGTTCGCCCGAAGGACCGCTACGGGAGGTTGAGGGTCCTCGGCCAGCCGTTTCGCGTGCAATACGACCAGCGCTGGAAGGAGTTGGCCGCCGTCTGCGAATGTTCCTGCCAGGCCGTCTGCGTGGTCGACTGCCGCGATCTGCTACGCGGCAAGATCCGCTCGTGCGGGTGTATGAACGCGTGTTTGGCGCGTTGAGTTGGGCGAGGTCTTGGCCGAATCTCACTTCAGCCAATCGAAATCGACGGGCCCTGCGTCGCGCGAACCGAGATCGTTCACGGCCGGGTCGTCCGGCCCTGCATCGGCCGAGCCGGATTCGCTCGAGCCCGAATCATTGGAACCCGGCGCTGCTTCGCGGGCAGACTCCACGCACAGGTCGTGACGCTGCTGTTGATTCTGATCGACCGTGCGGATGATCGAGCTGGCCAACACGGCCGCCGTGGCCGCCGCCAGATCGGCGACCAGCGCAGCCCAAGTCACGCCATGCAGCGCCCCCACCGACCCCACCGCGCGCGCCGTGCGCGACAGATTAAACGCATACCATCCGACAGACCCCGCGGTCAGATGCAGGGCCCACCACCAACCCAACAACACCGGCGCGCCACGATACGGGCGTTTTAGCGCGTTGGCCAGTTGGAATCCCTTCGGGTCGCTTCCCTTCCAGATTTCCTTCATGATCTGCAGCGGATAGAACAGGTTCAGAATCGGTATGAACCAACACCCCACGGCCCAGCCCGGCGAGAATCGCAGCCGGTGGGCTCCGAGTGCGGGCAGGTTGCGATGCGCGCGATGGAACCACAACAAGAAGGCGGCCGCCGTCAACAGTTGCACGACCGCCGTCAGGACCAACACGAAGCTCTGCCGAGTATCGTTGCTCTGGAATTCGGCCCGCCGGACGCCCGGATAGGATGTGGCGCGATCGATCAGTTCGATCTGAAAGTAGTTCGATCCGGCGCTAAAGATGCTCACGCCAAAGCATAGCGCGAACATCAGGCACGCAACCTGGGCCCGACGGTGGCCCGACTCGAACGGACTCGTCGGTCGGCCTGTGTCGGCCGTCTCGGGGCTCTCGAACGGGTTGACTTCCGGTTCATTTGCCATCGTGGCCCCCTGTGGGAGATGAGAAGTCGCTGCCAGGGCGAGGTGCATTGCCTCGTTGCCTCACCCACAATAATCTCGCCCGGAGTCTACCATTACGGGCGGGTTACTTCAACCAATCGAGCCGCGGCGGCAGGCCGGAGGTGCTCGAAACTGGCGGGGCCGCCGCTTGACGGAGCCGATGGCGTTGCTGTTGATTGCGGTCGACGTGGCCCACCACCAAGATCGCAAACACCGCGGCCGGGAGCGTGGCCAGATCGCCGAGAACGTCGGCCCAACCCGATACGATCTGTTGCGGCACGGTGCGCGCCCTCAGCCAAAGTTGGATCCCCGCTTGATCGGCGAGCCACTTGAGCAGGTGAAAGCCCCACCAACATCCGACCAGCGCCCACGTGCCTCCATAAGAACGTTGAAGCGGGTCGGTACGAAGTCCCGCCGGATCGCTGCCGGCCCAAATCTCCCGCATGATTAGAAAGGGGACAAACAGGTTGAATATCGGTATGAACCAGATACCAACGGCCCAGCCCGGCGAGTACCTGAGATTCCGGGCCCCCAGAGCACGCAGGTTGCCGTGTACCCGATAAGACCACATCATGAACGCGACCGCCGTCGAAATCACCACGCCGAGCTGCAGCAAATCTACCCAGTCTTGACGATCGCTGTTCGCGGTGACCTCTTCCCATGTGATCCTCGCACCCGACGCCGCACGATCCAACAACTGGATCTGCAAGTACGTGGATCCCGCGCCGAGCGAGTCCACGACCATGCTCAGCACCATCAACGCGATCAGAACCATCGCCCGAGTGTGACCGGACACAAACGAAGTCGTCGGCAGAAGGCCGCCGCCGAGGTCCGCGCCGACCTGGGCTGGGGCAGCGGTTGTCTCGGGACTCTGAAACGGATTGACTCCCTGCGGTTCTTCCATGGGATTGCCTCGGGAGATGCGCGAACAGAGAACTGAGGTCGACGCCCGTTCGCGGCGCTCGCACCTCGGGCCTCGCGCGGGAGTTTACCACGGCGGCAAAGACGCATCCACCCCTCGCTACTTCCGGACGCCCGATCTGCCGCAGCCGTCGTCAATCATCGGGAAGTTCGCTCACATCCAACTCCGGATCGAGCCGTTTGGCCTGTTGTCGGTCCGCGTCGGCCTTCTGATGATCGCCGAGGGCTTCGTACACTCGCGCTCGCAAGAGGTAGTGTTCGGGCCATGCCCCCCCGCCCTTGACCGCCTCGTTAACCAACTTCAGCGCCGTTTGCCGGTCGACCTCGGCGGCCTCCTCGTTGCCCAGTGCCTCGCGTGCCTCCGCTCGATCCACGTGTAGCTCGACCCACTGCGGCTCGTCGAAGTAATAGGCTTCCCTCTGAATCGCGGCATCGAGGTCGGCCAACGCCTTGAAGTGCTCGCCGATTTCCCGATATGCCGCGGCCCGCCGATGCAATAGGTCCGCGTCGACATCGTCGCCGTCCAATTCGATCGCCTCACTGAAGTCCCGGATCGCCAATCCATGTTCGCCACGTTCGCAGTGGAGTTCGGCCCTCCGGTCGAGGACGGACGACCGACTGAGCCCTTCATCTTCTAGATCGATTTGCAGAGCTGCCGTGAGGTCATGCACGGCCTCATCACGGCGCCCAGCCTCCTTGTGAAGAAAGGCCCGAAAACAATAGGGGCTCGCAAGGTCCGGCCGCAGCATGTTCGCCAGATTGCATTCCGCAAGTGCGGCATCGAATGCGTCTGCGTTATGGTAGAGAACGGAACGCATCAAGTGGAAGCCGACCTGCTTCTCGGACGATAACGGTGCAATCTCCTGAAGCTGGGTCACCAGCCGCAAATCGTGGTCTTCAATGAACGTGCAGACCTCGTACAGCCCACCCGACAGGATGCGGCAGGTACCGGTAGTTACGCACATGGTGGGCGCGCTAACCGTAGAAATCCTCGTGTCGAGGACCAGTCTGCCGTTGGCGTAGAGCCGCACGGCAAAATCGGGAGGATCCCATCCGAAACGCCTCCCGCGCTCGGAGAACTCACAGCTCCGCCAGAGCTTGGCCAGATCTTCGGCATCTTGTCCGACGAGCGTTGCCTTGTGCAGGACCGGCGCGTAGCGAGCCGGGTCGCCTATCGAGCCCGGCAGACGGTAGCCGGATGTTAGTTCGGCGTCGACTTCGCCCAGACTGAGGACTTCGGCCCGGTCGATCCGCGGCAGCCCGGTCGTTTGATGCTCGACGGCCTGCTGCATCTGCGTTCTCTCGTGCCAATTGGTCAAGCCCTCTACCCACCGTGGATACCGATTCTCGAGACGCTCGTACGGACTGTAGATCACCCACAGTGCCGCCAGTGCCACGATGGCGGAGACCGTGAGGAAACAGGCCCATCCGGTCGGCAGCGTTCGGTATGCGTCACGTCGCGAATCGCCAAGCGCGGCGTACCGCCGCAAGCGATTCCGGACGGCAAACGCCCCGGCGAAGGCCCCCGCCATGCCGACGAGCATCGCTACGGTCCAAACAACTCCACACGTCAACAGCAGCGTCCGCACGTACAGGCCGCCGAAGATCAGGCATCGAACCACGCAATAGACGCCGATCACGATGCCTCCGCAAATCATCACCGCGCCAACTCCGCGCGACGCGCAGTGCCGCGCATAGCTCCCGAATCCGGGCAAGAGGCACGCCAAGAGTACGCCAATGCCGAGGCCTCCGGCCGCCATCAAGGGAGTCGTCCACGGCGGAAAACCCGTCTCCGCATTGCTGCCCGGCACAAAGAAGAAGGCGACCGACAGCACCATCGCCGCGCCGAGGAGAAACCCGAACGCCGTGGCGAGAATCACGCAGGCTCCGCGCCCCAGCGCGGCGCCCTCGAACAGGGCACACAGGGCAACGGCCGCCGTCCCCGCGGCGGCACTCCCGCACAGCGTGCCGAACACGGCAAACGGGCCATCCTCTTCCGGGCCGAGCAGCCGCAACTGCAAGCAGAAGAGCCAGATCGCCGGCACCACCGGCACCAGGCCGGCCAATCGCACCATCCACCGCGTCTTCAACCGCTCAACAGGCGGGCTCTCACGCCGATTCAAAGTCGCCAGCGCCCCGCGGACGGCCAGATAGCCGAAGATCAACAGCGACCCGAGAAACGCGGCGATACCGACGCTCTGGAAATACGGCCATAACGACAGCCCGACCGCACAGGCCGTGGTGACCTCGATCACCCGGCCCAGCGAGAACTGGATCCGTGGGCGTCGGGCTGCAACGGTCTGTTCGCTATCGCCGGGCATGGGCCAGCGCCCCTGGGTGGTCGTGGTGTCGACCGGCTACTGCGGCCGCTGGACCGGCTCGTCGGGGCCGGGGAAGTCGTCGGGGACCTTTTGGGTGACTTTGCCGGTGGCGGCCCATTCGGCGCCGCGCTGGTAGGTGGCGATGAAGGCGACGCTGCGGCACTGCACGCCGGCGTGGCCCAGCGTGGTGTGGAAGACGCGGCCCTTGCCGTAGGTGATCGTCATCAGGCTTGGCTCGTGCTTGCCGGTGCCGCGCTTCTCGACCGGGGCGTAGGAGGTGGTCAACACGGTCAGGTTCTTCGCCGGGCCACGCAGACGGCTATAGAGTTCGTCGGCCGAGTGCATGAACTTCTCGGGCAGGCCGCGCGTGATCGGGTGGTCGGGCTCGCGGATGATAAGCTGGAAGGGATGCTGCGGGCCGTGGGTGCCACCGCGGCCGGGCGAGGTGTCGCGGACGATCTTGCCGTCTTCCCAATAGAGATATGGCCCGTCGGTCTCGTCGCGGCCGCCCCAGCCGCCCACGCCGATGATCTCATTGAACTCCTTCCAATCGCGGAAGGCGTTCGAGGCGGCGTGGAAGACAACCAGCCCGCCGCCGTCGGCGATGTACTTTTCAAACGCCTTGTTGGTCTCCTCCGGCCACGGGGCGCCGGTGTAGTTGCTCACGACCAGATCGTAGTCGGCGAACTTCGGCGCGAAGCCGGCCGTGTCGCGGCCCGATGGCGACGTGGCCACGTCGACGGTGAACATGCCGGTTTCTTCCAGCAGTTTCTTCAAATGCGGCGTAGTCTCGCGCCAATTGTGGTTGTTCTGTCCGTCGACGATCAGGGCCTTCATCGGCGCGGCAACGGCCACGGCGGTCAAAACGGCCCAGAGGGCGAGGGCAGTGAGTGTGCGGGTGATCGTCATGGGGTTCCTCCTTGGGAATGATGCAATTGTCAGTCGGGGAAAACGGCGTGGTTTCGCTACCTTACCATACGGTGTGATGGGTAGAAACCGTTCGAGGATCGACGCGATGCAGCGCGAGGTTCGCTGCTGAGTCTGGAGATTGCCACGAAGAACACAAGAGTGCTCGAGGATGAAAGGACATTTATGGCGGGTGAAATCGGCCTGTTGCGCGAGATCCTCCACGGGGGGTGTTGTGCAGCCCTTCGTGCGGCGAGTTATCGAGGGTCTTTTTCTTGACACATCAGATCTCTGCGGGTATTCTATTTAGCACGTTTCTAGCGTTTGGCAGCGTTTGACAGTCCTCTCACCGGAACAGTGGAGGCAGCTTCGATGTCGCGTATCGCGATCTGTGCGGCCATCGCCGCGCTCTTGACGGCCGTTGCGGCTTCGCCCCTTCTTGCCGGCCACGTCTACTGGACCGACAAGGAAGATTTCACCATCCGCCGCGGCGACATGGACGGGATCGAACCGATGGAGATCCTCATTAGCGGGCTGGGACAGCCGCGCGGTTTGGGCCTCGATCTGGCCGGCGGCAAGATGTATTGGGCCGACGCCACCACGCAAATGATCCAGCGGGCGAATCTCGATGGCTCAGACGTGGAGGACCTCGTCACCACCGGTTTCGCTTTCCCGGCCGACCTGGAACTCGATCTGGGAGCCGGCAAGATCTACTGGACCGACACCGGCCTGGGCGTCATCCGCCGGGCCAATCTCGACGGCAGCCAGGTCGAAGACGTGCGGACGGGCATGCAGCAGCCGTACTATTTCGAGTTGGATACCGACGCCGAGAAGATCTACTTCGCCAAGCTCGAGACGGGCAATTCAATCGTCCACCGCATGAACCTCGACGGGACCGGGGCAATCGAAGACCTCGTTACCGGGCTGGTCAACGTCCGCGACGTGGGGCTCGATCCGGCCGGGGGTATGCTCTATTGGAACGACCGCGACAGCCACAAAGTGCAGCGGCGACCGTTGGACGGCTCCGGGCCGATCGAGGACCTCTTCACGTTCATTCCCGCCCGGGGCAAGCCGCACGGGCTGGCGCTGGATCTCGACGGCGGCATGGCCTATTGGACCGACACGCGGACCAATTGGATCATGCGCGGCAACCTCGACGGCACCGGCACGCCGCAGGTTCTCTACGACGGCCTGACCAGCCCTTGGGACATCGAGCTGAATCCGATCCCCGAGCCGTCGACGTGGGGGCTGATTCTCGCCGGACTGCTGGGCATGGTGGCCGTGTGGCGTCAGAAGTCCCGTTGCCGCTGAGGGCCGTATCGGGTATGTAGGGGGCACTCGCTTGGCGCTCCTCGCTGTTGAGCCACGATCGGCACGGCAGCGCGGCCCCGCCCGTTTAGCCGTCGCCGGCACGGCGGCGTAAAGCCGGATCACGCTGCACCTACAACGCCGCCGCACCGGCGGCGGCTAAACGAACGATGGGTGCCGTTACGGAGCGAGCCACCGTTTCGCCCAAAGCCGTCGGAGGATGCCCCATGGCAACGATTGCCGAAACACTGACCGCCGCCCTGCAGCACCATCAAGCTGGTCGTATGGAAGCGGCCGAGGCGGGTTATCGCGAGGTGTTGGTGGTCGATCCGCAGCACGCCGACGCCTGGCACCTGCTGGGGTTGTTGGCCCATCAGGCGGGCCAGCACACCACCGCCATCGAACGCATCGGCCGTGCGGTGGCGGCGTGTCCGGACCAGGCCGCGTTTCACTGCAACCTGGGGCTGGCGCTGAAAGACCAGGGGCAGCCGGAGAAGGCGGCTGCCAGTTTTCGGAAGGCGATCGAAATCCGGCCGGAATTTGCCGAGGCCCACAACAACCTGGGCAACGCCCAACGAATGCTCGGGCAGATCGACGAGGCCGTGGAGAACTACACCCGGGCCCTGCAAATCCGGCCGGACTACGCCCAGGCCCACAACAATCTCGGGGCCGCGCTGCAGCAACAGGGACAGCCGGAAGCGGCCGTGGCCTCGTTCCATCGGGCGATTCGCATCGATCCGGACTACGCCGAAGCTTACAACAACCTGGGGTTCGCCCTAGCCGAGCAAAAGAAGCCGGAACAGGCCGAGGAGCGATTCCGCCGGGCGCTTCAGATCGATCCCCAATATGCCGACGCCCATAACAACCTGGGCAACGCTTTGAAAGACCAGGGCCAACTGCCGGAAGCCGAGGCCGCTTATCGCCGTACGCTCGAGATCGCCCCGGACTACGTCGAGGCGCACAGCAACCTGGGCAGCGCCCTGATGGACCAGGGCCGGCTGGACGAAGCCGAGGAGGCCTACGTCCAGGCCTTGCGGATCCGGCCGAACCATGCCTCCACCCGGTTGAACCGCTCGTTGGCCTGGCTGGTGGGCGGCGATTTTCGCCGGGGCTGGCGGGAGTACGAGTGGCGATGGAAGACCCCGGCGTGTCGGCCGCGCGATTTCTCCCAGCCCTTGTGGGACGGCTCCACGTTGACCGGCCGTACCATCCTGCTGCACGCCGAGCAGGGCTTCGGCGACACGTTACATTTCGTGCGCTACGCGGCCATGGTCAGAAGACACGGTGGCACCGTCTTGCTCGAATGCCAGCCGCCGCTGTTGCCGATTCTTCAGGGCTGCGAAGGCGTCGACCGGCTGATCGGCCGTGGCGACGACCTGCCGGATTTCGACGTCCACTGCCCGTTGATGAGCCTGCCGCACGTCTTTGGCACCACGCTCGACGACGTGCCGGCCGACGTGCCTTACCTCGTGGCCGATGAAGAGTTGGTGGCACGATGGAAGACGCGACTTGACGGCATCGACGGTTTCCGGGTCGGTATCGCCTGGCAAGGCAATCGAAACCACCCGGGCTTCCAGTTCCGCCGCATTCCGCTGGCCGGCTTCGCGCCGCTGGCCGATGTGCCCGGCGTGCGGCTGGTGAGTCTGCAGAAGGGCGAGGGCGTCGAACAGTTGGACGAGCTGGGCGGCCAATTCGAGGTTGCCCGCTTGGGAGACGACGTGGACGAGGCCTCCGGAGCGTTCATGGATACGGCGGCCGTGATGAAGAACCTCAATCTGGTCATCACCTCCGACACGGCCGTGGCCCATTTGGCCGGGGCGCTGCGTGTGCCGGTTTGGCTGGGCATCCACGTTGCCCAAGACTGGCGCTGGCTGCTGGATCGCGACGATACTCCCTGGTATCCTACCATGCGGCTGTTTCGCCAACAGCGTTTCGGCGAGTGGGGTGAGGTATTCGAGCGAATTCAAGCCGAGTTGCGCATGCTAGTATAAAGCCGCGACCGGTGGTCGCGCCCAGGGCCGCCAAAACGCTTGACCACGCGAACTGAAACGACACAAGTCACCGATGCATCGGGCGCGACCGCCGGTCGCGGCTTTATGAGCAACACATCGAACACTGGCGGGATTATCCTCTGCGGCGGACGCAGCCGGCGGATGGGCGTGGCCAAGGCGACACTGATGTTCGGCCCGGAGGTGATGCTCTGCCGGATGGTCCGGCTGTTGGGCGAGGCGGTCGATCCGATCGTGGTCGTGGCGGCCGCCGATCAGCCGCTGCCCGAGTTGCCCGAGGGTGTGCGGGTAGTACACGATCGGCGATCAGAACGCGGGCCGCTCGAGGGGCTGGCGGTCGGCCTGCGGGCGATCGAATCGAAGGCCGACGCGGCGTTCGTGGCTGCTTGCGATCTGCCGCTGCTCAAACCGGCGTTCGTCCGGCGGATGGTCGAGTTGGCGGCCGACGCCGACGTCGCGGTGCCGTACGTTCGAGGGTACGACGAGCCGCTGGCGGCCGTCTATCGCACGAATCTGGTTCCGCAGATCGAGGCCATGCTGGCCGAGGACGAGTTGCGTCCGCGACGGCTCTTCGACATCGTCCGCACGCGACGGGTGACCAGCGACGAACTCTGCGCGGCCGACCCGATCTTGGAAAGCCTGCGGAACATCAACACGCCCACCGATCTTCGATCGGCGCTGATCCGGGCCGGGCTGATGGAACCGAGATCGTCGGCGAATCGGGCAGGGGGCGAGTGACCCCGCAGAGTCGTGCCGCGCGGCCGGGTGCTCTACTTGATTGCTTCCGCCAACTCCGAAATAATTGAGTGGGAGCATCGAATCGGGGCAGCGAAGTCTTCTTGACGTCTTCGCGACAGCCCTGAGGATTTCGTTCGGGGTGGTCAGCCGTCGACCGAAGTGGGGACGCAGAGGAAATGCCATGCAAAAAGGGTCCATGCCGGAATTGTCCATGACCGAACGACTCGACGCGATCTTTGCCGCCTTCACGGGCGCGGAGAACGAATTGATCCCGCTGTTGCAGGCAGTCCAGGCCGAGTTCGGCTACCTGCCCGAAGACGCCATGCTGGCCATCGCGCGGTTCGCCCGGGTGCCGGAGAGCCGGGTCTTCGGGGTGGCCACGTTTTACGCCCAATTCCGCTTCACGCCCATCGGCCGCAACCACGTGATGGTCTGCCGGGGCACGGCGTGCCACGTGCGTGGGGCGTCGAAGATCCTCGAGCGAATCGAGAGGCAACTTGCCATCGAAGCGGGTCAGACCACGGCCGACGGGGAGTTCTCGCTGGAGACCGTGGCCTGTATTGGGGCCTGTGGGCTGGCGCCGTGCCTTACGATCAACCAGCACGTTGCGCCGAAGGTAACCCCCGGCAAAGTAACCAAGTTGCTGCAAACGGCTGGCGGCAAAGCCGACGATCGTTGACCGGCGCTTCGCAACGGCGGACGAAATCGCCCGGCCCCGCCCCCCCACGTCAATGGACAAGCCTAGGAGTAGTTAGAAGTGAGCGTGGTACGCACGAGACTGGACAACGCCGAGGACTTCGAGCAACTCCGCCAGCGAGCCATCGCCGAGCGTGGCGGCAACACGCACTGTGTGCGTGTCTGCCTGGGCACCGGCTGCGTGGCCAAGGGGGCAGCGAAGGTCTTCGAACAGTTCTGCCGGGAGGCCAAGCAGACCGGTGAGGAGACGCTGGTGGTGGGCGTGAAATGCACCGGCTGCCACGGATTCTGCGAAGGCGGCCCGCTGGTCGTCGTCGATCCCGGCGATATCTTCTACCAGGAAGTGAAAGAGAAAGACGTCGCCGAAGTCTGGCAGGAATCGGTGCTGGCCGGCCGGCCCGTCCAGCGGCTGTTATTCAAGGACGAGCGAACCGGCCAATCCTGCACCACGCCCGGGGAGATCCCCTTCTACCGCGAACAGCACCGGATTGTGCTGGCCCACAACGGCGTGATCGACCCCACGCGGATCGAGGAGTACGTGGCCGTGGGCGGCTACGCCGGGCTGGCCAAGGCGCTGGGTAGTATGACACCGGATGAGGTGATCGATGAAGTCGTCCGGTCCGGGCTGCGAGGCCGTGGCGGAGGCGGTTTCCCTACCGGGCGGAAATGGCGATTCGCCGCCGATGCTACGGGCCCCACGAAGTACATCGTGGCCAATGCCGACGAGGGCGACCCCGGGGCCTTCATGAATCGTTCCCTGCTGGAGGGCGACCCCCACGCGCTGCTGGAGGGCATGGCCATCGCCGGATACGCCATTGGAGCGGGCGAGGGCTATATCTACTGCCGGGCGGAGTATCCTCTGGCACTCGAAAGGCTGCGGATCGCGCTGAAGCAGGCGCAAGAGTATGGACTGCTGGGCGATGACGTCTTGGGCTCGGGCTTCGGCTTCCACATCAAGGTCAAGGAAGGGGCCGGGGCTTTCGTCTGTGGTGAAGAGACGGCCCTGATCGCCTCGATCGAAGGCCAACGCGGTATGCCGCGGCCTCGGCCGCCGTTTCCGGCCGTCTCGGGCCTCTGGGGCAAGCCCACGATCATCAACAACGTCGAGACGCTCGGCTGCGTGGCCGGGATCCTGCAAAACGGGGCCGAGTGGTTCGCCCAACACGGCAGCGAGAAGAGCAAGGGCACCAAGACGTTCGCCCTGGTCGGCGTCGTGAAGCGGACCGGATTGGTCGAGGTTCCGTTGGGAACCACGCTACGCAAGCTGATCTTCGACATCGGCGGCGGCACGCTCGGCGACCGGCCGTTCAAGGCGGTACAGACCGGCGGCCCCTCGGGCGGGTGCATCCCCGCCGAACTGCTCGACACGCCGGTCGACTACGATTCACTGGGCGCGGTCGGCAGCATCATGGGCTCCGGCGGCCTGGTGGTGATGGACGACACGACCTGCATGGTCGACTTCGCCCGCTACTTCCTCGACTTTGCGCAGAAGGAATCTTGCGGCGAGTGCGTGCCGTGCCGGCTGGGCACGCGGCAGTTGCTGCGAATCCTCGAAGACATCTGCGCGGGCAAAGGCCAGCCGGAGGACATCGACCTGCTGGTCGAACTCTGCGAAGGCGTCAAGCAAGGCTCGCTCTGTGGGCTCGGCCAAACCGCTCCCAATCCCGTGCTGACGACGATCCGCTATTTCCGCGATGAATACGAAGCCCACGTACACCAGAAGCGCTGCCCGGCGCTGGTCTGCAAGGCCCTGATCGACTATCGTATCGACGCCGAGCGATGCAGCGGGTGTCATCTTTGTGCAAAGAACTGCCCGGTCGACGCCGTCTCCGGCAAGCCGAAGGAAGTCCACGCGATCGACCCGCAGAAGTGTATCAGGTGCGGCCTCTGCTTCGACTGCTGTCCGAAGAAGTTCCGTGCGGTAGAACGCTTTTCCGAACAACCCGTGGAAGCAACAAGCTGACCGAAATGAAAGAGATTACGCTGCATATCGACGGTCAACAGGTCACCGTGGCGGAAGGCACCACGGTGCTGGAGGCGGCCCTGGACGCCGGCATCTATATCCCGAACCTGTGCCATCACCCCGATCTGAACCCGGTGGGCGTCTGTCGGCTGTGTATGGTCGAGATCGAAGGCCGGGGGCTGGCGATCGCCTGCAAGACGCCCGTGGCCGAGGGACTCGTGGTGCAGACCGAGAGTGCCGAGGTCGACAACGTCCGCCGCGTGGCCGTGGAGTTGCTGATCGCCAACCACCCGGAAGACTGCCTCGCCTGCGGCAAGAACAACGATTGCGAGTTGCAGCGGATCGCCTCCTTCGTGGGAGTCGATCCCGGGCGCGTCAAGCGGCTGCGGCGGCGCGAGGAGACCTTGCCGGTCGACGGCTCGAATCCCTTTTTCGACTTCGATCCCAACCGCTGTGTGCTCTGCGGCATCTGCGTTCGCACCTGCCACGAACTTCAGGGAGCCGCGGCGATTGACTACGTCTCGCGCGGATACGACGCCACGGTGGGTACGTTTGCCAACCGCCCCTGGGTCGAGTCGAACTGCGAATCGTGCGGCGAGTGTGTGGTGCGATGTCCGGTCGGAGCGCTGGCGCCGAAGGGCACGCGGCAGCCGGCCCGCGAAGTGAAGACGATCTGCTCCTATTGCGGCGTCGGCTGCGGGATGCTGCTGGGCGCCCGCGGCGGTGAAGTGGTCGGCGTCCGAGGCGATCGCGACAACCCGGTCAACCGCGGCGCCCTCTGCGTGAAGGGCCGCTTCGGCTACGGCTTCGTCAACCATCCCAATCGGCTGACCACGCCGCTGGTGCGTCGCAACGGCAAGCTCGAGCCGTGCACCTGGGACGAGGCGTTGGACCGCGTGGCCGAGGGCTTCTCGAGCTGCAAGGGCGAGAAGTTCGCAGCCATTGCTTCGGCCAAGTGTACGATCGAAGAGTGCTACGTGCTGCAAAAGTTCACCCGCGCCGTGATGGGGACCAATTCCATCGATCACTGCGCCCGATTGTGACATGCCCCTACCGTGGCCGGTCTGGTCACTTCTTTCGGCAGCGGCGCGATGACCAACTCGATCGCCGAGATCGAAAAGGCGGCGTGCATCCTGGCCGTGGGCAGCAACACCACCGTGGCCCATCCGGTGATCGGCTACGGGGTGAAACGAGCGGTCCGCCGCGGTACCAAGCTGATCGTGGCGAACCCCAAAGAGATCGAACTTTGCCGCGTGGCCGACGTATTCCTTCGGCAGAAGCCCGGCACCGACGTGGCGCTGCTGATGGGGATGATGCGGGTGATCGTCGAGGCGGGGCTCGCCGATACCGAGTTCATCAAGGCCCGTTGCGAAGATTACGACGCCTTTTGCGAGTCGCTGGACGCGTTCGATCTCGATTTCGTCGAACGAAACACCGGCGTCGACCGCGAGAAGATCGTCGAGGCGGCCCGGCTCTACGCCGAGAATTCCCC
Organism: uncultured Planctomycetaceae bacterium; assembly: GCA_964472545.1. Classification (GTDB taxonomy): domain Bacteria; phylum Planctomycetota; class Planctomycetia; order Pirellulales; family Thermoguttaceae; genus CAYYNP01. The sequence continues at coordinate 28,334 of CAYYNP010000006.1, forward strand.
GGCGTCGATTCTCTACGCCATGGGCATCACCCAGCACACCTACGGCACCGACAACGTGATGGCCGTGGCCAACCTGGCCCTGCTGACCGGCAACATGGGCAAGCCGTCGGCCGGCGTGAATCCCCTGCGGGGACAGAACAACGTGCAGGGCGCGTGCGACATGGGGGCGTTGCCGAACGTCTACCCTGGCTATCAGAAGGTCGTCGACCCGAAGGTTCAGGCCAAGTTCGAGGCCGCCTGGGACTGCGAGCTCAGCGACCAAATCGGCCTGACACACACGGTGATCCTCGACGCCGCCTACGACGGCAAGATCGAGGCCCTGTACCTGGTCGGCGAAAACCCCGTGCTCAGCGAGGCCAACGCCTCGCACGTCGAGGTGGCCCTGCGGCGGACGAAGTTCCTGGTGGTCGAAGACATCTTCATGACCGAAACGGCCGAACACGCCGACGTGGTGCTGCCGGCGGTGACCTTCGCCGAGAAGGAAGGCACGTTCACCAACACCGAACGCCGCGTGCAACGGGTCCGCCAGGCGATCGAGCCGGCCGGCGACTCGAGGACCGATTGGTGGATTACGTGTGAGATTGCCAAGCGGATGGGGGCCAAGGGGTTCGACTTCGCGACGCCCGAGCAGATCATGGCGGAAATCGCCTCGGTCACCCCCAGCTACGGCGGCATCACCTACGAGCGGATCGAAGAAGTGGGCCTACAGTGGCCTTGCCCAACGGCGGAACATCCGGGCACGCCCTTCCTGCACGCCGGGCAGTTTGCCCGCGGCAAAGGACGTTTTGTGCCGCTGAAGCATACCGAGCCGGCCGAGTTGCCAGACGACGAGTATCCGTTGACGCTGACCACCGACCGCAGCCTGTTCCATTTTCATACCAGTACGATGTCGCGCAAAGTGGCCGGATTGGAGCAACTCGACGGACGCGAGCTGTTGCGGATCAACCCGGTGGACGCCGACACGTTGGGCATCGCCGACGGCGAAACGGTGCAAGCGGTCTCCCGCCGCGGTCAGATGACGGTTACGGCCAACGTGACCGACGTCTGTCCGCCGGGCGTCGTCTCGGCCAGCTTCCACTTCACCGAGAGCCGTACCAACGTGCTGACCAACCCCGCGCTGGACCCGGTGGCCAAGATCCCGGCGACGAAGGTCTGCGCGATCCGGGTCGAGAAGCTCCCGGCCGGTTGACGCGAGGAGCCCATGCACGCGGAAATCATTGCCATCGGCGACGAAATCACCAGCGGACAGCTCCTCGATACCAACACGCAATGGCTCAGCCGGAAGCTGACGGCGATGGGCATTAGGGTGTTGTATCACACGGCGGTGGGCGACGATCTTCAGGCGTGCGCAGACGTGTTTCGCCGCGCGATCGCCCGCGGCGACGTGGTGATCGCCACCGGCGGCTTGGGGCCCACGGCCGACGATCTGACGCGCGAGGCAATCGCCCGGGCGGTTGGCCGTCCTCTGGTACACAACGCCGAGGCCCTCGAGCACATCCTCGCTCTATTCGCCCGGCTGCGGCGGAAGATGCCCGAGCGAAACGCGTGCCAGGCGATGTTTCCCGAAGGGGCCGACGTGGTCCACAATCCTCACGGCACGGCTCCGGGAATTGACATCGAGGTGCCGCGGGAACTGGGCACACCCTGCCGACTGATCGCCCTGCCGGGCGTGCCGGCCGAGTTGGAGGAGATGTGGGCCGACTCGGTCGCCGATCGCCTGGCCGGCCTCGACAGTGGCCGGGTGATCCGCCATCGCAAGATCAAGTGTTTCGGCGCCGGCGAGAGCCAGATCGAGGCGATGTTGCCCGACTTGATCCGCCGCGGACGGCAACCCACCGTGGGCATCAACGCCAGCCGGGGAACGATCATCCTGCGGATCACCGCCGAAGGGGCGACGGAGGAAGCATGCCAGGCGGCCATCGAGCCGACCATCGCCACCATCCACGACCATCTCGGCCGGCTCGTTTACGGCGAAGGCGACGACGAGTTGCAGGACGCCGTCGTGCGGTTGTTGCGAGAGCGAAACCAGACGCTAGCGACCGTCGAATGGGGGACGGCCGGAATGTTGGCCGAGTGGCTCGCCGCCGTGCCGGGCGTGGGAGACTCTTATCGGGGTGGCCTCGTCATGACCGGAGAGACGGCACCGGAGGGTGTGTTCGGCGAAGGGTGGCTGGGGCAAAGCGCAGCGGTGCCCCAGGAAGCGGAGGAGTCTGTTTGCCAAGAACGCCTCGTCCGAGCGATGGCCGACGCCTGCCGCCGGCGCTTCGATTCCGGCTACGCATTGGCCGTCGGTCGGCTTCCCGACTCCAACCCGAAACCCGGCCATCCGGGCGAAGTCTGGTTCGCGCTGGCCGGCCCCGACGGCGCGACCGCGAAGAAACACCCCTTCACCGGCCATCCGGCATTGCGGAAGATCTTCTGTGCAAGAAGGGCGCTGAACTTCGTTCGCTTGGCGTTGCTCCCCGTTTAGCAGCCGCCGGCACGGCAGCTTCGGGACAAGCGAACTACGACGACCAGGCCGCCGTGCCGGCGGCCGCTAAACGGCACGGGTACCAGCTAGAATGCTCTACGCACTCTTGTGCTTCGGCTCCGGCATCGGGAAGAGTTGCTCGCGGCCGTAGACGATGTCTTCGGTGATCAGGTACTGCGAGCCGGCTTCCTGGTCGGGCAACTCGAACATGATGTCGAGCATCACGTCTTCGATGATCGACCGCAGCGCCCGGGCGCCCATGTCCTTGTCCATCGCCCTTTGGGCGATTGCGCGGACCGCTTCGTCGGTGAATTCCAACTCGGCGTTTTCCATGCCGAACAGTGCCTGGTACTGCTTGACCAGTGCGTTCTTCGGCTCGCAGAGCACCTGGGTCAAGGCGTCGACGTCGAGTGGGCTCAGCGCCGTGAGCACGGGCAGACGGCCGACCAACTCGGGGATCAGCCCAAACTGGAGGATGTCTTCGCTGGTGGCCTGTTGCAGGAGTTCGCCCAGTTCGAGTTCGTCGTGCACGGCCTTCTCGGTGCCAAAGCCGATCGAGCGTTTTCCCAGCCGCTTGCCGATGATGTCGTCGAGCCCCACGAACGTACCGCCGCAGATGAACAGGATGTTGCTGGTGTCCATCTGGATGTACTGCTGCTCGGGATGCTTGCGGCCGCCCTGCGGCGGGACGTTGGCCACGGTGCCCTCGAGCATCTTCAACAGCGCCTGTTGCACGCCTTCGCCGGAAACGTCGCGGGTGATCGAGACGTTTTGCGAAGTCTTGCCGATCTTGTCGATTTCGTCGATGTAGAGCACGCCGCGCTGGGCCGCCTCAAGGTCGAAATCGGCGGCGTGCAGCAGCTTCAACAGCAAGTTCTCGACGTCTTCGCCCACGTAGCCGGCTTCGGTCAGAGTGGTAGCGTCGCCGATGGCAAACGGCACGTCGAGAATCCGTGCCAGCGTTTGTGCCAGCAGCGTCTTGCCCGACCCGGTAGGGCCGACCATGAGGATGTTCGACTTGTCGATTTCGATATCGGCACCCTTGACGCCGTGCATCAGGCGCTTGTAGTGGCTGTGGACCGCCACGGCCAGCACCTTCTTGGCCTGCTTCTGGCCGATCACGTACTGGTCGAGTTGCTCGACGAGTTGTCGCGGGGTCAGAACGCGCGTGAAGAGTTGACGGCTGGTGCCGCGGCGCCGCCGTTCCTGTTCCAGGATCGACTGGCAGAGATCGATGCACTCGCCACAGATGTATACGTCGCCGGGGCCTTCGACCAACGGACCCACGTCGCGATAGCTCTTGCGACAGAACGAACAAAAGGCGTTCTTCTTGGTGGATCCGCCGCCACGGCGTCCCGTGCTGAAGTCACGTCCAGAGGGCATATGGTTTCCTCGGTTGCGGTCCGCTTGGCTCACGCCTCCCGGGCGAGAAGACAAGCGGTCGGTGTAATCCTGTATCGATGGTGTCGTTGAAGCAAGCCGGGATTACATCGTGGCGGTAACCCGGGGGCCGTCCGTGTCCACACGTGCTTCGAGCTTTCCAGCGCTCGTGCTTTACTACGGCTGGATGACGAGGTGGGTTTGTACGTCCGCCGCACGCCTAACCCGTCGGGCCGTTAGAATCACACGAACCGATGGCTCCCGAGCGGTTCGCGCCATTCATCTTAACCCGTTTGGTCGTCATCCTTTAACTCCTCTTGGAGTTGCGCTGCCAGCGTTGTTCTTATAGTTCGGAATTCTTCGTCGCTAAGCTCACCCCGCGAATGCAATTCGCGGAAATTTGACAGCAATTCGCCGCTGGTGTGTTCCTGTTGTGCCGACTTGGCGCGAATTCTGCCGATCGCGTAAATCGCTAAGGCGACCAAGGAGACGAGAGCTGCCAACCAAAGCAATAGCGATACCAGCTTCTGCGGCTCTGCTTCCAGCAAGCGGTCCATGAAGCTGCCAACGATCGGATTCGAGTCGTTCTTATCCAAGAGACAAGTAAGGGATGGTTGCCTTTATTATGCACACAGGTGGGACCCGCGTCCAGCAGAAAATGGTTGTATTCCTCAAGATCGTCGTAACGCGCGGGACCCTCTCTGGTTGCGCATCCCGTACCACCGTATGCCGCCGCGTTGACAGACGCCGTCCACAGGCATAGGCTGTGGCAAGCTGGGCAACAACTTCTCACCTATCGGGTGGTGATTATCGGCCCGAATTATTGTGTTTCTGGAGGTGGATCGGCAATGGCAAAAGACCAGATTCTCAAGCGGATTGTGGATTGCGGTGTCGTGGCGGTACTACGTGCCCCCAGTGGCGATATGCTGTGTGATGTGGCCGAAGCCCTGCTGTCTGGGGGGGTTGAGGCAATCGAGGTGACGTTCACCGTTCCCGGCGCCCATCGCGTGTTGGAACAGGTGGCCGATCGGCTGGGCGACAAGATCCTACTCGGGGCAGGCACCGTGCTCGATCCCGAGACAGCTCGGACCGCGCTGTTGGCGGGTGCGGACTTCGTCGTTGGGCCCACGGTCAATTTCGACGTGATCCGCCTCTGCCAACGCTACGACAAGCCCGTCATGCCGGGGGCCCTCACGCCGACCGAGGTTCTGGCTGCATGGGAGGCCGGTGCCGACATCGTCAAGGTCTTCCCGTCCGATTTGACGGGGCCGAGGTATCTCAAGGCCCTGCACGGCCCGCTGCCGCAGGTTCGCGTGATGCCCACGGGTGGCGTGAATCTCAAGACGGCGGCCGATTTCCTGCAAGCGGGCGCCTGTGCGCTGGGGATCGGCGGCTCGCTGGTCGAATCGAAGGCCGTGGCCGCCGGCGATATGGCACGCATCGAGTCGCTGGCCGCACAATACGTCGAGATTGTCCGCAACACGCGGGAGGAGCTGGGCTAGCGTCCTATCCTTCGTATCCCGCCTATTCTTGACAACCGCTACTTCCTATTCAAGTCGTACGACCGTCAGGCCGATACCGACTTGCGCGCGCCCTCGCGTCGAGGTTGGCTCGGCGACGTTGCGCGCCGTGGTTTTCCAGCGGATCATCTCCTTTCGCGAAGGACTCCCGCAATGACTCTTGCCACCATGGCCCAGTTGCTCACGCTAACGACGGCCCTCTCCTATCCGCCCGCCGGTTCCGCCACTGACGTCGCGCAGTTGCCTCAGCCGATTGCCACCCGGCAGAACGTCTTCTTCATCCCATTTCAGGTCGGTCCCCCTCAGCACGCCGGCCAGCAGCCGTTGGAGGTGCAGTTGTGGTGCTCGCGGGACCACGGGGCAACCTGGAAGGCGTACCACAGTGTGCTGCCTTCGGCGCGGGAGTTCACGTTTCAGGCACCCGAAGACGGGGAGTATTGGTTCGCCGCCTGCACGATGGACCGGTCGCGCCGGCTTCAGCCGCAGCAGATCGCTGCACCGGAGATGCGCGTGGTGGTCGACACCCAAGTGCCGCAACTGCAACTGTGGTCCGCACGCGGTGAGAAAGGCGAGATTACCGTCTGGTGGCAGATCGACGAGCCGAACCTCAAGGCGGGGCCGCTGAAACTCGAATACCGCGGCACCAACAGTGTCCGGTGGCAGCCGGTGGCGATCAACCTCCGCAACGTGCAGACCACCGGATCGATGCAGCGCGGCCACGTGATGTGGCGGCCGCGGGTGGGGCCCGAGGCGATCCAGGTCCGGGCCGAGATATCCGACATCGCCGACAATCGGGCCGTGGCGCATCAGCAGGTGGGTTCCCAGCAGATCGCCTCGTCCGGGCCGTCGCAGGCTCCGGTCGAGACGAACACCGCGTGGCGGCGGGGCGGTGGCCAAGCGCCCGCGCCGACAGCCGATCCGAGAACGCCCCAAACGCAGCAGGCCGATCCAATCTGGGGCTACGGCGGACCGCCGGTTGCCGTCACCCCAGTGGCGCCTGGCGGCACGCCAAATCCCAACGCACCGAACGCCGGCGGTGCCCCGCCCTGGGCCGACCCGCCCGGTGGCACCCTGGTCAGCCAAGTCAGTCCGCCGTATGGAAATCAGTTTCAGGCTCGCGATGGGGCGATGTCGACCACCGCCGGCGGCCAGCCGGCCCAGATTCCGCAGCGAGTCGAGAACAAGCTCTATTTCTACCTGCAGTACGACGACCGGAAGATCAGTTCGCCCGGCGCACCGGCGGTTGAAGTCTGGGGGACTCGCGACGGCGGGCAAACGTGGCAGAGCTACGGATTGGACAAAGATCGCCGCAGCCCGATCATGGTGAAGGTCGACGTGGAGGGGGAATACGGCTTCCAAGTCGTTGCGTCGCCCGAATCGGCGCAGGGAAGCCAGCGGCCGCTGACCGGTCAGTTTCCCGACGTGATCGTGAAGGTCGACCTAACGCGGCCGACCGCGCGGATCGTTGGGGCCGGCCAGGGAACGGGGGCACAGTCGGGGAGTTTGGTGATCGCATGGGAGGCCGAAGACAACATGGCGTTGGCCGCTCGGCCGATATCCCTTTTCCGCAGCGTCAGTCCGGCCGGGCCGTGGACGCCGATTGCCGAGAACATCGAAAACACGAGGAGATACGTCTGGCCGATGCGGACGATGGTGTCTCATTCGATCTTCCTGCGTTTGGAAGTGCGCGACGAGGCGGGTAACGTCGGCTCGTTCGAGACGAACACGCCGACGACGATCGATCGCCGCCCGCCGTCCGTCCACATGCAGAGTATCCACCCGACCGGCCAGTCCCAGCGGACTCCGCCCCGGCGGTATTCCTTCCAGTAGTCCTCCCAGCCGGCGGCGTCTCGAACTCACGCTTCGTGAATCTCGACGCACATTCGATAACGGGATAGCCTCTACTTCCCCTCCCCCAACGCACTCCCATGCATCCGCCGCTCTCGGCAAATCGGCCCGGTCGACGCATCATCCGGTTTAGGCAAAGTGTAGCGGCCGACACAGTCTGAGTGGATGTGACGGTTTTGCGCCGTCGATTTCTCTACCGAAGGCGCCTCGTTGCCGGGGCCCGACGTGTCTGCCCCGGCACTGGAAAACGCCGTGCCATTTCGCGGAGGGAGTGTCGAGCCATGACAATCAGAAGTGTTCTTGTGATGTTCGTTGTTGCCTTGGTCACTACGGGATGGGCCGCGGCAGTACTTGCGGCTGAGGGCGACGCTGCTCCAGCGCCTGAGCTTGCACCGCCAACCGCCGAGCCGGACGTCGTGCTTCCGCCCGCACCACCAAACCCTCCGGCGACACCGACTCAACCACCGGCAGCTACCGAACCGCCGGCACCCACTCCACCGCCGTGCCCGCCGTGCCCGCCGGCACCGAAACCGGCGCCCAACCCGTACAAGGGCGTCTTCTACGACAACGACTTCACATACCTGGAGGGGTCGGACGGCTGTCCGGAGTATCTCTCCGACGTGCTGAAACGCCGCTCGGTGGGGAACTGCCTGACGGTCGACGCCGGCGGCGAGTATCGCCTGCGGCACGAGAATCAACACATCCTCAGCCGTACCAACGACGTCCTGCTGCATCGCACGCGGCTGTACACGAATCTGGAGTACGGCAGTTGGTTTCGAGCATACGCCGAGGGTATCGACGCCACGACCGATCTCGACGACGTTGCCCCGCGGGCGATCGACGTCAATCGCTTCGACGCGTTGAATCTCTTCGGCGAGGCCAAGCTCTTCGACAGAGGTGGCGGGGACGTCTATTTCCGCGCCGGACGTCAAGAGTTACTCTACGGGGCTCAGCGATTCGTCTCACCGCTGGATTGGTCGAACACGAGGCGGACGTTCGACGGCTTCAAGGCCTTTTGGAAAGGCACCGACTGGGACGTCGACGTCTGGTGGACGCGGCCCGTTCCGTTCGGGCAACACACCGCCGGCGGCTGGGACGATCACAACTTCGACCACCCCGATCAGAGCCAGGAGTTCATCGGGTTTTGGGCGACCCATAAGGCTTGCCAGAACCGCAAGCTCGATTTCTACTTCCTGCGCCTCGAAGAAAACGATCCGGGCGTGACCCTCTTCGAGTACAACACGCTCGGTGCCCGCTGCGAAGGCAGCGCCGACGTCTGGCTCTGGGAGATCGAGGCCGCCTATCAATACGGCGACCACGGCGTCGGTTCCCATTCGGCCGGGGCTTACACCGCGGGACTCGGCCGTAAGCTGGGCGGCTTGCCGATGGACCCGGTGCTCTGGTTCTACTACGACTGGGCGTCCGGCGACCGCGACCCGACCGACTCGAAGCACTCGACATTCAACCAGCTCTTCCCGCTGGGCCACAAGTACTTCGGCTTTATGGACGTTGTCGGTCGGCAGAACATTGAGGACTTCAACATCCGGCTGACCGCCACGCCGCACAAGAAGGTCAAGCTGTTGGTGTGGTGGCACATGTTCCACCTGCAGCAAGCCCGCGACTCGCTCTATAGCGCCGGCGGCGGCATCGTCCGCACCGACGCCGGCGGAACGGCGGGCACCGACGTCGGCCAGGAACTCGACGTCGTGCTCACCTTCCTGCTCTGCCCGCGCAGCAACATCGCGATCGGATACTCCCACCTCTACAGCGGCGATTTCATCCGCGACACGCCGGGCGGCATCAGCGGCGAGGACTTCTACTACGGGCAGTACACTGTGAGGTTTTAGGAGGCCGTGAGAGAAGGCCGTGTGCCACTGCTTCGTAGAAGCAGTGCTTTGCTGAAAGCAACACGAGCGCCACTGCTTCTACGAGGCAGTGGCACTCACGCGGTGGCTGGCTGCCGGCACCTACTTGCCGACCAGTCGAAACGCGAGCGCGGGTCGGCCGGCGGCGGCGAAACCGCCACGTAGCTTGAACCACGAATCGACGTCGTGAGGCACTGTGCCGGACGATCCCACGGCCTGACACACGAACCGCGTGCGTTGCATCGGCGAAAGGGTGACGTCGAAACGGTCCTCGGTGAGCCGCCAGCCGGACGGCGTACGTTCGATCGCGATGGTGCCTCGGACCGCGGCATCGCTGAAGTTGTAGGCGTAGAACTCCAACTCGACCGGTTTGCCGGCGTCGACCACGTGGGCGTGGACGCCGGCCCAGGGCTGTTCGGGCAATTCGACCTTCGACGCCGGGGGCATCCGCAACTGCAACACGACCGGCGAAGTCCTGCCGCCGCGGAACTCGCTCCTTGATGGCCGCTCTAAGGGCAGTCTCTCGGCATCGCCGGCGCGTAAGATCACGAAAACGGCGGCCGACGCCAGCTTCTCGGGAATACGATTTCCCAACGGGCGGCCCAGGTAATCGAAGACGCCTTCGACGTTTACGTTCTCCGGTAGCGACCAAGGCGCCGTCGTCGTTCCCTTGTCGTCCCAATCGCCCGGCCGCTCGGCCCAAGCGACCAGCACGTCGCGGGCGACGCCGTCGGGCCTTGAGCAAAACGCGAACACTCGGGCGTGTGGCTGGCCGGCCGGTTGCCATCGCCCGAGACACCGTGCGCCGGCCAGAAGACGTCCCAAGGCCGCCAACGCCACGTAGCTCGGCCGCGGCGTTTGGTCCAGACGCAACAGCCCGAATTGGATCTTGCCGCCATGCTCGCAGTAGTGGCCGAGGATGAAGTGGAAGTGGCGATTGGCCCCGGCAAACAGGCTCGTGGCGTACGAATGGGCCATGAACTGGGCCTTCAGCCGTTCGTAGCGCGGCGAGAGATCGTGCCACGGCGGTCCGGTCTCGGAGCGAATGCCGCGGTCGGCTTCGGTGATCCAGATCGGCCGGCCGCAAGCCGCCCGGCGGATCGGTGCCCACAGCTCGACGTACGACTCGGGCCAGTCGTAGGTGTGTGTGTTGCAGGTGTCGAAGTAAGGCCAGGTTTCGTTCTGAAGCACGCCGCTTGCGTGGATGTCAGTCGGCGTGCCGGCCAGGACGTTGAAACCAACGACGACCTTCGGCTCGCCTGCCTTGAAGCCGAGATAGGCCACCTTCTGATAGCTGCACATCTGATCGATCGTGTGGCCGCCGAAGTTGCTGATGTTGGCCTCGTTCCACGGTTCCCACGCCTGCACGTGATCGCCGAACCGTTCGGCCAGCGCCTTGCAGGATCGATAGACGATGCGCAGGTCCGGCGGAAAACGCCCCCGCCCGTCGATCGGGTCGGCCGCCCAGTCGGGCGTGTCGTGAAAGACTTGCAGGATCTTCAGCCCGTCGCGATGCTGGATCGTCGCCGACGTGTCGTAGGTCGTCTTCTCGCGGAAGGTCTCCGCGTCGGGTTGGATTTCTCCCCAGTGCAGCCGATCGCGGACCCAATTCACTCCGGCCAACGCCGCCAGCCGTGAGAGCCGGGCCTGGCCTTGCGGATCGTCCCGGGCGAACCAGGCGGCTGCGCTATCGACACAGATGGGCGAGTCTTGCGGCACTGGCTCCGCCAATCGGGCCAACACGGCGGCCGAGGTCCATCCGAGCGGTTCGCCCTGCCGGTCGAGAATCTCCAGGCGATACCACCCTATGCCGAGTTGTCCCGGCCGTACGGCTTGCGGGTCCTTGGAATCCGCCGCCTCATCGCCCCGGCGGAAACTCCCGCGACGGATCACGTCGCCGAGATCGTCCAGCAGTTTCCACTGGGCGGCCTCCCCTCGCATTTCCCGTGGGACGACAATCCGTACTTCCTCATCGGCCAAGAAGACGTTGCCCGGATGATCCCCCGCCGGCACGGGAGCGTCCCTCGGGATTTCCCGCAAGGCTCGGCCCAGATCCCCACGTTGTCGCGTCGCGCCTTTCTCCTGCGAGACCGCAATGGCCGTGAGGCCAGTCATGCACAAAGCGATCGATCGTATTGCGAATCTCATGGCTTGTCACCCAGACTGACTCGAACCGCCCCGTGCCGCCTCGATCGCGGCATCCAAGTGTACGGGGCTCATCCCCAACGCGTTGCCCACCTCCGCGAGCAATGCCCGCTCGGCGTCCTGAAGTTCGCCGTCGGCGGTGGCCACCGTAACGGCCGCCCGGACCACCAGTTCCTTGCCTTCGTCGTCGAGACCTCGGGCAATCTGTGTCAAGAGGCGGGCTGTGTCTTGTCTCCGCGAAGCCACCTGGCGGGCTTCCGTCTTCACGGCCTTGGCGGCAAGGTTCTTGCCCGTCATCTGCTGATAGATGCGCCGAATCGCCTGCACTTCGACCTCTTTGATCGTGCCGTCGGTGAGCATCGCGTCGATCATCAACTGCTTCACGCAGCGATGAAGTACCTCTTGAAACTCCGCCGCTCCCACGCCCGGATCGTAGTTGAGGACTTCCAACCCGTAGGGGCTCCCACATTGCTGACACTCGATTTGCTCGCCGAGCGTGCCCAGGGGTATCAGCGGGATGAAGTAGAGGGAAAAGTATTGGCGAACCCGCTTGTGAAGGTAGGGGAAATTGGCCTGGCAACGGGGGCAGTAAAACGTGCCCGAGCCGATCGTCTTATCCGCACTGCGTGTTCCGAAGATGATCATCGTACGACTCCCCCACGGAATCTATCTTGTCTTGTCCACCCTGATACCGTCGAACTGGTCGCCGAAGGTGCGTTCGAGAAAGAAGTCGATTGCCTCCTCGAGCGTGTCGGCGGGGTGGGACTGAAGCTCGGAAAACCGCATCACGCCGATTTCGTGTTGCTCGTGGATCGTGCAGCCGTCTGAGCGGAGTTCGATTCGCACGCCGTCGAACGGCCCGTCGGTCGACGCGCCGGGCGGCAGCCAGTTCGATTGAGTGAGAATCTGTTCCGCCGCCGAGAACAGAGAGCCACGCGGCATCTTCCCGTCCGGCAGCGCGGCCCGCTCGGCCACGCTTAGGTGGAACGTCTCGATCAGCCTGCGGGCCAACGCGTGCGTGTCGGGTTGGCCCGGTTTGGCGGGCGCTGTGGCTTCCTGTGGGCTAAGTCCGGATGCATCAATCGGGTGAGCCAGTGGTGGCGATGTTTGCTCCGGTGAGGGCGACTCGACCGACTCAATCAACCGCAGCGCCGATCTGGCCAGTTCGCAATTAGGGAACTCCTCGAGCGCTCGGCCGTAGATCCGCTTTGCCGCTTGTCCGTTGCCGAGTTGTATGTGGCAGAAGGCGATGTTGCACAGGGCAATTTCGCGATAGCTTGAAGCCGAGGAGGACATGATGGTCAGGGCGCGAAAGCGATCGACCCAAGGATGGCGGCTGAAGAACGCGTAACCTTCCTCGTAGGCCTTGATGGCGAGTTCGATTCGCCCGTTCCGCAGGAGTTTCATGGCCCGGTTATGGGCCCGGGGGATCAGGCGACGCGAGCCGATCATGTACAGCAAGCAGACAGCGGCGCCCCAGAGGATCCCATCCGGCCCGGCGATGCAGTAGGCGAGGCCAATCACGCCGGCGAAGACCGCGTACCGCAGCAACGTGGCCGGCCATGATATCTGATGTATGATCGGCAAACGTCCGGCGGCCGCGGCGGACGTTTCGTCCGGAGACGAATACGGATTTGACATGAGATCGCCCAGTCCCTGGTCAATACACGGAAGTCGACACCCACAGCCGTCCCGATCGCTTGAACTCAGCGCGCGAACGCATCATAGGTCAAACGCGACCTAAACGAAAGCACGGCCGGATCATCCGGTCTTCCTCCTCTCTGTGGTCTCTGTGGCCTCTGTGGTAGACTGCCATCGCCCGGCCGGATGAGACAGGACTTCTAGACTTATGCCCAGTGAAAAATCCACCGCCATCGTCTTGCGGACCATCGAGTTCAGCGAAACCAGCCTGGTGGTCACGCTGTTTACGCGAGACTTCGGGAAGATAGGCGCTTTAGCGAAGGGCGGAAGACGACTCAAGGGCCCGTTCGAGTCTGCTCTTGACGTGTTGGCCCTTTGTCGCATAGTGTTCCTCCACAAATCGTCCGAAGCGTTGGACCTTTTGACGGAAGCCAAGCTCCTGCGGCGGTTCCGCCCGGCCGGCAAGGACCTCTTCGGTCTGTATGCGGCCTATTACGTGGCCGAGTTGCTGGGGGAGTTGACCGACGATTGCGACCCTCATCCGAAACTGTTCGATCTGGCCGACGAAACGCTCGCAGCCCTCGCCGCCGGCGAGCCGGTTGCGCGGCGGGTGGTGCGGTTTGAATTGGGCACGTTGCGGTTGCTGGGACACACCCCGTCGTTGGATTGCTGCGCCGAATGCGGCACGGCGGTCGAGACCTCCGCCCGGGTGGCCTTTGGCCCGATCGACGGCGGCGTGTTGTGTGGCCGATGTCGGGCGGGAAAGCGGCGGTTGGTTTCGGTCAGCGCCGGTGCGCTGCGGACGATGCGGCTGTTGGCCGAGCCCGACGGGCGTACGTGGCAGCGGATCGAGATCGACCCGCGCACGTTGGGCGAAACCCGGGGCGTGTTGAACCATTACCTGAGCCACTTGCTGGGGCGAAAACCCCGCATGCACGAGCACCTTGGCTTGCTCTGGAACTGAGTTTTCCTCGTAAGCGACCACCGAAGGACAAGGACGTCCGACATGTCGATGCACGGATTGCGGCCGGCGATTGCCGTGGCCGTTCTGTTGGGCCTGACGACCGGCTGCCGGCTGTGGCAGAAAGACACCGACCCGCCGGTCGACCCGTATTTGCGTGCGGCCTCGGAGGTGGTGCCGGCGTCGGCAACCGAGCCGATCGACGAACCGCCGCTGGACGAATCCGCGCCGGAGGAAGAACCCGGCTTCGAGCTCTCCGACCTCGCGCCGTCCGCCATCCGCCGCAACATCAAGGAGATGACCGGCAACGGCCCCAACGAAGACGTCGCCCGGCAGTTGCTCCGCGAAGGCGAGGAGTTGTTCCGCCAGGAGAATTACGCCGAGGCGGCAGAAAAATTCGGAGACGCCGCAGATCGCTGGCCCGACTCGTCGCTGGAGGAAGACGCCCTGTTCCTCTTGGGCGAGAGCTACTACTTCATGAACGAGTACCCCGACGCCGAAGAGACGTTCGAGACGCTGATGGAGAAGCACGGCCACTCGCGATACGTCGACACGATTGCCAAGCGGATGTACGCCATCGGGCGATATTGGCAGCAGTTGCATCAGGAGGAACCGATTGGGGCCATCCGGCCCAACCTGACCGACCAGTCGCGTCCACGGTTCGACACCCACGGCAGGGCGATTCGAGCCTATCAGAAAGTGGCGCAGTGGGATCCCCGTGGCCCGCTGGCGGACGATGCGGTGATGGCCGTGGCCAAGGCCCACTACGCCAACAAACGGTACGAGGACGCCGCCTATTACTTCGACATGTTGCGGAAGGAGCACGCCGACAGCGAACACCAACTTCGCGCACACGTGTTGGCCGTACAGAGCAAACTGCGAATCTACCAAGGAGAACGCTACGACCGCACCGCGTTGGACGAGGCCGACAAGATCGCCGCGCAGGCGCTGGTGCAATTCCGCGGCCGACTGGGAGAAGAGGCGTCGCGGCTGGGCGAGGTTCGTGGTCGGATTATCGCCGAAAAGGCCCAGCGCGACCTGGCCGACGCCGAGTATTACGAAGGCAAGGGGCGCTACAAGGCGGCCCGGTTCTACTACGGTGAACTGATCAAGAACTACCCCGGCACCCAACACGCCGAGCGTGCCCAACGGCGGTTGGAGGCGATCCGCGACAAGACGGACTCGTCGAACCCGCTGCAGTGGCTCAGCAACGCGTTGTCGTAGGAGGTGGTTGTGGACACGACGTCTTGCCGGAACACAGATGGTAGCAACTGGGTGGCTGGGGCAAAGCGGAGCGGTGCCCCAGTGACGGATGTTCCAGAGACTCACAACGACTGGGGCACCGCTACGCTCTGCCGCCAGCCACCCCGAAACCGTCTTCACGCGAGCTTCCGCATCCGCACGGCTCTGATCTTCTGCCTAGCGATCATCCTGTTGACGTCGATCGGCGGATGCGCGGGCTACCGCATCGGCACCGAGTCGCTCTATCCGGCCGACGTCCGCACGGTCTTTGTGCCGATGATCGAGTCGACCAGCTTCCGCCGCAACCTGGGAGAACAACTCACCGAGGCAGTGATCAAAGAAATCGAGTTGAACACCGATTTCGACGTCGTCGACACGCCGCAGGCCGACAGCGTCCTCGCCGCGAGAATCGTCGGCGAGGGCAAGAGCGTGGTGATCCAACGCCGTAGCGGCTACGCTCGAGAGGTTGAAACCGAACTGCAGATCGAGGTCCGTTGGATCGACCGCCAACACAACGAACTGCGGGCCTCGGGCACGGTTTCCGTGCCGCCGGAGATGACCCACGTGGGGGCCACGGCCAGTTTGGTCCCCGAGGTCGGCCAGTCGGTTGCCACGGCTCAGCAGGTGGCGATCTCGCGGCTGGCCAAACAGATCGTCGGGTTAATGGAGAACCCGTGGTAGTCGCGCCGCTGGGGAACGGGAGTCTTCTTCACTTGGCGTGCCGGCTCGTGCGACGGTAAGAGGGGCGTCTTGAAGTGTCTCGTATGCGGCGTTCGATTGGGAAGAAGAGTCCCGTCCCTCTGGCGCGGTGAAGTGAAAGGGACGGGACTCCTCTTCCCAATCGAAAAGAACGGTTGACTCAGACTTCAATCCTCTCCGTAACAGTTTGCTGGGGTCGTTGCGCCGGATGAAGAGGACTCCCGTCCCCGAGCTTTTGCGATGATGACGCGCGTTGAACAATGGCAACTCCGCAGCCGCACGCTCACCGTCGGCAAGATCCCGTTGTTGATGGGGATCGTCAACGTCACGCCCGACAGTTTCTCCGACGGCGGGAAGTTTTTCGACCCGGTGGCAGCCGTCGAGCAGGGTTTGCGGCTGGCGGCTGAAGGGGCCGATCTGCTGGACGTCGGCGGCGAGAGCACGCGGCCCGGTTCGGCAGGGGTCGACGCCGACGAGGAGCTCCGCCGAGTGATTCCGGTTGTCCGTGGGTTGTGCGAGCAGTGCGAGGTGCCCGTTTCGATCGACACGTCCAAAGCGGCGGTTGCCCGGGAGGCACTCGCTGCCGGGGCGGAAGCCGTCAACGACGTAACGGCGCTCTGCGGCGATCCGCAGATGCTGCCGCTGGCCGTCCAGAGCGGCTGCGGCGTCTGTGCGATGCACATGCTCGGCACGCCGCGGACGATGCAGCAAGCCCCGGCTTACGACGATGTGGTCGAAGACGTGGCGGAGTATCTCGCAGCCCGCCGCGACGCCCTGGTAGGTGCCGGCGTCGACGCCGCACGCATCGCCCTGGACCCGGGCATCGGCTTCGGCAAGACGCTCGAGCACAATCTGGCGTTGTTGTCCGGAGTCCGGCGCTTCCATGCCCTGGGGTGCCCCGTGCTGATTGGCCACAGCCGCAAGCGGTTCATCGGCCAGTTGCTCGGCGACGCCCACGCCGACCGTACGGCGGGCACCATTGGGGTGGCCACGTCGCTGGCCCGGCAAGGCGTACAGATTCTACGCGTGCATGACGTAGGTGCCGTTCGTCAGGCACTGCTGCTGGCCGCGGCATCGAAAGGCGGTTGCTGACCCCCCAGGGGAGCCACTTTGCGGGAAATCCTCAGCTTGCCCTTCTGCGCAATTGACAAACGGCAGAAACGTGATAAATTGCGGGAAGTTGAACGATCCGGTTTCGGACCTTGATTTGATCGAGGCATCACGGCGGCCATGCAGAAAAGCCCTTCCCGTTCGTCACAGAAGATGGGGTCGGGGAGCGTTCTGCCGCGGTAGCAGGACGGTCCTTGGCCCCATTTTTCGTTGGCCGGCGGTAGGTCTTCCTGCCCATCTTCCCGTTTGAATACGGAGGCAGCGACTTCGCACCCGAGTCGACCGCGGCCACCTTGGTGGCGATTCTCTTTGGGTGCCTCTGTTGTTGACCCACCGCAACGTGGGCAACTCCCCGTGAACTTCCGGGCGGGATCTCGCTTGCCGGGATCCGCTCGCGTTGTTCTTGCGCGCAAATGCGACCACGAAACGTGAAGAGGCGAACGATGAAGACGAGCAGATTCCACGCCAGCGCAATCTTCCTTGTGCTGTGCACGTCGATTCTCGTGGCCCTCGCCGCGCCGGCTTCCGCCCAACTGGCCGATTCGGCCTGGCCGGACTACGGCGGCGGGTACGCCAACCAACATCGCAGTCCCTACCACGGCCCGACGGAAGACCCGGCCGTGCTTTGGGCCTACGACCTGCAAGACCTGGGCGCACGGGGCTTCCAGCGGGGGTATCACCAGCCAATCCTGTTGCCCGACGGCACGATCGTGCTGAACACGGCCGACGGCAGCGACGACCAGATTGTGGCGCTCAACGGCGATGGCACGCTCCGTTGGCACTTCGACGAGAGCAGCCTGGGGCCATGGCTGGCCGCCGACGTCAACGATCAGATCTACACGATCCGTAAGACGTATGGCTCCAGCGGTTCGGCCCGGCTGCGGGCGATCGACTTCGAGGGGAACCCGCGATGGCTGTCGAACTTGCCCGGCAGCAACCCCACGCAAAACGGCCCGGCCGTCGGACGCAACGGCAACGTCTTCGCTGCGGTGGATCACTCCCCGTTGCGGGCAATCACCTACAACGGCGCCACGACGTGGTCGTCGGCCTCGGCCGGATACTACGACAACCCGGCCGTGGCCGAAGACGGCACCGTTTACGTCGGCGGCGACGCCCTGAAGGCGCTGGCGCCCGACGGACGGATGCTGTGGAGTTATCCGCTGCGAACCGAGTTCAACCGCAATCCGAAGTATCTCTCGCCGGCCATCGGCGACGACGGGAAGATCTTCGCCGGCCAGACGTCGACCGTCTCGAACGTGGTGGCACTGAGTCCAACAGGCAAGGCACTCTGGACACGGCCCGATCTCGACGGAACGCCGGCAATCGGTCCCGAAGGCCAGCTCTACGTGGTGCCCGAATCCGGCATCCTCACCGCGCTCGACTCGGACACCGGAGAGACACTCTGGGCCTATCAGACCGGCAAGACCGACTACTACAACTCCGAGGGCGTCACGATCGACGTCGCCGGCAACCTCTACGTGTCGAACGACCAGGGCGTGGTCACCTCGCTCAGCAGCGACGGCCAGTTGCGTTGGAGCCTCGACCTGGCTCCCGATCAATCCGGCTTCGTCGGCATCAGCGCCCCGGTGATTGGCCCGGATCAGACGCTCTACATCGTCGGCGGCAACACGGGGATGGTCTTCGCCGTGGTGCCGGAGCCTTCCACGTTGGTGCTGTTGGGCGTGGGAGCGACCGGGCTGGCCATGTGGGGCTGGCGGAGAAGACGGCAGGGGTGCCGATAGCTATTGGTCCAACTCGATAAGGAGACAATACGATGAGAGTCTTCGTCAGTTGCGCAATCCTGTCAATCCTGCTGGCATCCACCGCCCGCGCGGACACGTTGCCGCCGGGAACGCTGATTGCTGCCGCGGCGTTCAACGATGACGCCGGGCTGTACAGCGACCCGGTCGCCAACTCGCCGTACGAAATCGGTGCCACGGCGCTCTACCGCGGCGTGGGCGAGCCGGGCTGGGCCGTCGGCTGGACGGTCAGCGTGGGCGGATCGAATCCTCCCTTTGGTTCGTACTACGGCGATATCCGCGGCGACGTAACCCACGAGGGCGACGGCGCCTTGCGGATGCGGAATCGCCCGAGTCCGTTCGAGCAGCTTTGGATGCATCGTCGGTTCGCGCCGGCGATCGCGGAGAAGTTCCGTATCGACCAGTACGTGAACATCCCACCCGGCGGAAGCTTCGGCTCGCGCCCGTTCGGTCCCGGCTCAGGCGGTCTCGTCGGCCGCATCGGTCCCTCGTGGTCGGCTTCGGGTGGGAACTTCTACGCGCTGGACGGCAACGGGCGGGGCAGCACCAACGGGGAGTTTTCCGGCTTCACCTGGGAGCCGAATACCTGGTACAAAGTGAGCCTCATTGTCGATCCGGCCGAGCAGACGTTCGAGTTCCTGGTCGACGACCAGCGCTACGACGCCCCGGACCCGTTGGGGTTTCGCGGCAGCCCTGCGTCGATCGACCACATCAGCTATCTCACGAACACGTTGCTTTACATCGACGACATCCGCATCACGGCCGTGCCCGAGCCGTCTGCATTGGCCGGGCTGGCCATCGGCGCCGCCGGGCTGATAGTGCTCGCGGTACGACGGCGACGACGGCGGCAGAATCTGGATGCGTGATCGCCGACCACTGCCGCCTAACCAAACTGCCACACCCGGCTATCGCAAACCGGCCGGTAGCCGATCTGGCGGTAGATGCCGTTGGACGTGGAGTTGGCCAGGTCGGCGTAGAGGTAGCAGCGGGTGTTGCCGGCCTCGATAAGGTGTTGCGTTAGTGCGGCGACGCAGGACGTGGCATAACCGCGCCGGCGAAACTGCTGCGGGGTGTAGACCAGGAACACGCGGGCGCTGCCTGCCGCGCCGGGGCCGAAGCAGGCCATGCTCACCTGCTCGTTATCTTCCCACACGAAGAGTTGGCCGTCGGCGATACGGTGCCGGATCACCGTATCGTGGTCTTCTTCGCTTGCGGCGAGCCCTGCTTCGTAACGGTACTCCCGGCGCCAAGCGGCCAACAGTCTCACGTCGGCCTCTTCCGCGCGGCGCAGATGTCCCGGGCTGGTTTTCGGCGGGAGCACGCGGTCGCATTGGTATACCCGCTGGGTCATCTTCGTCGAACAGGCCCTCCCCGATTTCTTGCTCCACAGTTGCGCGAAGACCTCGGCGTCGGGCACGGGCCCGGCCAGACCGGTGACCGGGGCGTCGCTCTCGAGGAGACTATCGGCGAGCGCTTCCATCGCGTCGGCCGACGCTCGGGTGACGACTAACTCTTGAGGAGGGGTCATTAGCGCGGCCGCGGCTATTCCGTCGCCCTCGACCGTGAGCAAGTGAGGTTCGGCCGGATACTCCTCGGGGCGCTCTTTCAGGTGGGAGGCTATACCCAATACGAGGTTGTTCTCGGCCTCTTCACGTCGCAGCCAAGGCCCAGCCCGGTCGAGAAACTCATCCACCGACTTGTGACGGACAACTCGCATGTGACCTATTGTTGGGCGGATTGCGTACCGGATGCTATTCTCATCAGCATCCCAACGCGATCGATTGTAGAATATCGGCACGACGGGCGGAAGCGGCCGACGTGCTGTGATTTTCATAACATGCTTTCACCAAAGAATTTACCTGCCTAGCCGAGGGCGGAAGCCCCCGGAGAGTTTTAAGCCGGTTTGTGCCGCCCGACGGCTGCTCTAAACTCTCCAGGGACTTCCGCCCACGGCTACGCAGCTTCCGCCCACTGCCGGGCAAACGGAAACACAACCCACCAATCCCCTGCAAGATCCGCCCTTCGGCGGCAACTCTCCTTGCGGCCATGACCGAACCGAAGACTCGCCACCAGCCGTCGGCCCACGTCGCGCAGCCAACGCCGCCAACGATCGATTGGCAGGCGGCGCTGGCGGAACACGACCGCTGGATGCGCACCGTGGTGCGTGCCCGGCTGGGCGAGCCGCAGGCGGTCGACGAAGTGATGCAGGAGGTGGCCGTGGCGGCGGTCGAGCAACGCGCACCGCTGGCCGATCCGAGCAAAGTGGCTCCGTGGCTCTATCGGCTGGCGGTGACCCAGACGCTGATGTATCGGCGGAAACAGGGCCGGCGCCGCAAGCTGACCGACCGCTATGCCCAGCGTCACCGCCCCACCGAGCACGACACCCGCGAGCCGGACCCGCTCGGCTGGCTGCTGGCCGAAGAACGCAGGAAGCAGGTCCGCCAAGCGCTTGGCCGTCTGCCGCGGCGCGATGCGGAGATCCTGTTGCTGAAGTACACGGAGAATTGGAGTTATCGGCAGTTGGCCGAACACTTGGGAATCAGTACCAGCGCCGTCGAAGCCCGGCTGCACCGCGCGCGGAAGCGGTTGCGCAAGGAGTTGGCGGCCATGGAAGTGGTTGAGGTACCGACATGAACCCGATCGACGACGTATTGGTTCGCGACGACGATCATCGATTCGATCTGCTGGTCGACGGGGAACTCGACGATCGCCAGCGCCGCGAGTTGCTCGCCGGCCTGGACGACGAGCCGGGCGGCTGGCGTCAATGTGCGTTGGCTTTCCTCGAGGCCCAGGCCTGGCGAGGCGACTTCGGCCAGATCGTCGAGTCGCCGCGGCCGGTGGAAGAGTCGACGGTTGCTGCGAAACCACGGCCCTGGCTCGGTCGAAACGCCAAGATGCTCTTGGCGATGGCGGCCAGTTTCCTGGTGGCGTTGCTGCTGGGCATCCAGGCGCGCGGCCTGTTGAACACGCCCGGCTCGGATGACGTTCCGCCGTCGATGGTGGCCGGCGGCGAATCTCCCGAAACGCCGCAAGGCCCCCCGCCGCAGCCTCCATCGTCGCCGGATAACGTCGACGACGGGTCATCGCAGCCGCAGAACGTGACGCTGGGGCCGTGGCGGATGGTCGGCAACGGCGATCCGATCAACCTGCCGGCCGTCCCACGCGACGAGATCGACGAAGAGTGGCTCAACAGCTTTCCCGCCGCGATCCCCGAAGAGTTGGTCCGGCAACTGGAGCAGAACGGTTGCGGCGTGGTGCGGCGGCGCGAGTACGTGCCGTATCGCATGGAGGACGGCCGCCAAGTGGTCGTGCCCATGGACCAGTACGAAATCCGTTACGTCGGGCGTCCGGCATTGTAAAGGTCCGCAGGACTCATCCGCTTCCCTTTTCTTACGTGGAAGGAGTATCGAAATGTTGAAGTATCTGTGCATCGCGGGCATCGCCTCGGCGATGCTCTGGAGTGTGGCGGCAACCGCCGCCGAGCCGACCCGCGGCGCCGCCGTGGCCGTGGGGCCGGCGCGCGTGGTCGTGCATGTCGAGGCCAAAGAGCCGCCGGCGAATGCACCCGGCGACGGAGAGAAACGAGGCGCCAACTTCACTGGCCGGGCATGGAACCTAGGCTCGGGCAACCTGACCGCGCCGTTTCCGCAAGGGTTGAACGTCGTGGCCGACGTCGTCCAAGTGAGCGAGTTCTGGATCGGCGTGGAGTGTTCTCCGGCCGACGACGCGTTGCGGGCGCAACTCGGTTTGAAGGAAGGCCAGGGGCTGGTCGCCAATCACGTCGTTCCGGAGGGCCCGGCCGCTAAGGCGGGAATCCAGCGCTTCGACGTGTTGCTTTCGGCCAACGACAAACCGTTGGGAGACGTTTCCGATTTGGTGGGCGCGATCGAGGCGGCCAAGGAGAAAGAGGTTTCGTTGAAGTTGATTCGTGGCGGCAAGCCGCAGAATGTCACCGTCGTGCCGGCCAAACGCGCTGAAGGCAACGTCCGCGCACTGCTGCCGCACGGCGAGTGGCAGGCGCGCGACTGGTTGCCCCGGCAACTTCGTCCGTGGAATTACGCCGGAGAGCCGCTCCAATTCCGCTTCATCCATCCGCCAGCCGTGCTGCCGCCGGACGCCGAAGTCCGCATTGAGGCAATGCCGGGAAACATGTCCGTAACGATTGCCAAGAAGGGCAACGAACCGGCGAAGATCACGGTCAAGCGAGGCGAAAAGGAGTGGAAGGACGTCAGCGAGTACCAGTTGGACGACTTGCCCGGGGACGTCCGGCCGCACGTTGAGCGGATGCTGCGAGGTGCCCTTGGAGGCGGGCCGGGGTGGACCGCCACCCGCCGATTCGACTTCGTTCCCTACAATATCGCGCCGCGGCAGCCGGGAGATCCGGCGAATTTCATCCGAACCCACCCCCCATCCCGGACACCCAACCTCCAACGGCAGATCGACCAGATGCACGAGCAACTCGAACAACTCCGCAAGTCGATCGAGCAATTGCAGAAGGCGGCCGGCCGGCCCGAGAATCCGGAAGGCGCCGCAACTGATTGCTGAAAGTTGCCACAAGGCAACATCATCCGCCGCATGTTCGTGCAAGGGCGGTCCCAAACTTGTCGGGACCGCCCTTTGCTTGTTTTCGGGAAGAGTCTAGAATTCCCCGAGGGCCGCGTGCGTTCGCGGGCCACAGCCGTCCTCGTGGAGGATCGACGTGATGTCGAGGCCGTCTCGTTCTTCTGCTGCGTCGGGCCGCAACTGGCGGGCGGCGTCCGGCGGCACCGTGGCGGCGTCCCGGACGACGCGCCGCGTCGTGCTGAGTTTGCTCGGCCTGGCTTTGTTGGGACTGTTGGCCTGGTGGCTGTTGCGGTTGATGTTCGTGCCGGGCGCGCGTCTGGCCTGTCTATCCGTGACCGAGTACGACACCGGCTCCGTGCCGCCGATCCCGTACGGCGACGAGGACGTGGCCGCGTTTCGCAAGCTCCTGGCGCCGGGCCAAGAGGACGTGCCCGCGTTGACGACACTGCAGGTCTCCGGGAGCATCACCGATCTGGGCGGCGCGCTGAAGCAGGTGCTCTCCGACGATCCCCGCGACACGCTGATTCTGCTGGTCGGCGCCCACGGCATTTCGGACGACGGCACGGCCTACCTGCTCTGTAGCGATTGCCTGAGCAACGAACCGCAAGGCCGCCACGCGGTGGGCGAACTGCTCGCGCAAGTCAGCGGCGCATCGGCCGGGCAAAAACTGTTGCTGCTGAACACGGCGCACCTGCCGGCCGATCCGCGGCTGGCGATGGTCGTCAACGAGTTTCCCCGGCTGCTGCGCGAGGAAGTCGAGGCTCTCGACGACTCGGACCTCTGGGTGCTGGCGGCCGGCGGGCCGTTTGAAACGTCTCACGTGTCGCACGCCCAGCGGCGGTCGGTCTTCGGCTACTACCTGACCGAAGGCCTTCGCGGTGCGGCCGACGCCGACGGCAACCAGGTCGTCGATCTGGCCGAGCTGGTGGCTTACGTTCGCGGGGGCGTCGATGCGTGGATGACGCAACACGCCCACGACGCGGCGACACAAACCTGCTACCTCCTGCGCGGCGGTATGGGCATCGCCGAAGCGGACGCCGACGTCGAGTTGCTGCCGGTCGCTACGTCCGGTGAGGAGTCAGGGCAGGAGGAGGTGGCCAAAGGCGGTGGATCGCGTGACACCGAGGCGGCTACCGCGGCCCGGCAAGAGGTGCGTCGCCTCTTGGGCGAGGCATGGGAACGCCACGATCGTGTGCATCGCCGCTACAGCGGAGAGTCGCAGCCGATCGACTACGCACCACACATCTGGCGCGAGTTTCAGGAGCTGCTGTTGGCGTACGAAAGACAGTATCGCGTTGGGCCAGATTCGGCCATGGAATCGCTCCAGCGCCAACTGGAGACGAAGATCCTCCCGATACAGCACCTGGTTGGCAACGGAGAGCTGCCGCCGGAAGTCGAGCGATCCACCGTGGTCGGACGCCTGGCCGAGGCCCGGCGATGCTCCTTCGAACTTCAGCAGGGCACGGACGAATCGCCGGCCATGATCGCGTATCCGCCCCGGTACGTCGACGCGCAGCACAAGAAGAACTTCTTCCTGCACAAAGCACCCTATTACGTTCGCTGGCACGCGAGCGCATCGCGTGTGTCGGAGCTTCGACTTGGGCGTCACGCCAAGATCCTCCGAATGCTTGACGCGCTGGCGGAGGTGAGCGATTGCCTGGACACGCTGGAACGCGAGGCCGGGGCAAACCAGTATCGGAGCCAAGCAGAAGCGGAAGCGCGGGCCGCCGAGGCTCTGGGGGGGCTGATCGACCGCCTCTATCTACACGCCGGGGAATTGTCGCTCGACGGCGACGCCGTCGAGGTGTTAGACCTGTACGAGCGGGGGCAGACCAAAGGGCTGGGCGCGCGCATCGAAACGTTACTCTGCACGCCGCTGTTGTCCGCCGAGCGGCGGATGCAATTGCTGGACGTGCTGGAAGACTTGCCGCAGGATCTCCCGCAACGGCCGAACGACGAACCGGCCGGCGACTTCTCGCCCCCGTCGATCAGCCGATGGCGATGGGAGCGTCTGCGCGATCAGGCCGTGCTCGAGGAGGCATTGGTACGGCTCGCCGACCCTGAGGCCGAGTTGACCTTGCCAAGACCGCCCGGTGAGGTGGGCGACGTCGAGACGCACTGGGCCGCGTATCGGCAGTTCGGCAAACAACTCCGCGCAGCTTACCGAAGCTGGCCCCAGACCGTAGCCGAGCGGCTTCGGACGGATGATCCGGCCACTGTGGCGGGCGGAGAACGCCGGCTGCGTCTGCTGGACGCCCGAGACGCCGGCAACGAACACCAGATGCCGATCGATGTTTGCGTTCGCGCAGCCCGGCAGATCCAGTTTAACATCGCACCTTCCGTCAGCTTGCCGGCAGACCCGCAGCAAGAGGCGATCGCGCTGCAACTGGGTCCCACGACGCCCTTCGACGTAACCGTGGAGACGCTCGGTGCGGTGGCCGATCGGGCCGACGTGACGCTTCAGTACCCGGCGGAACGGATCGCGGTCACGACTCAGCAGCAGCAGCCGATCGCGCCCGGCCAGTCCGTGCCGGTGCGACTGCGGCCGGGCCAGTCGGTATTTCGTTTCCTCGCTACCGCAAAGCAATACGCCGGCACGGGCGCTACGGTCAGTGCCACGCTTACGATCACCACCGTCAGCGGCGAGACCGACTGGCGCGAGGTTACCTTTCGGCTGCCCCAAAGGGATGTCGTCGAGCTACAGATCCTCCGGCGGGTGGACGGAGGAAATATCGGCGAAGGCAACTGGCTGCGACGATTGCCGGACGGCAACTTTCGGCTACTTCCATATCCCAATCGCACGATCGCATATCGCCTGCAACTTGTCAATCGCTTCGGCGTGCCGAAGTCGGTCGAGGTCCATCTGCTGGCGATGCCCGCGCTTGGCCCCGGCCAGAAGCCGTCGGCCGCCACGCTGCTGGACGGCGACGGCAACCTGCTGCCGAACCTGAAGCCGTTGGCACCGCCGGCCGTCGTCGAATTGTCCGAGGACACGCAGCCTGTGGCCGTGAAGTTCGCGGCCAAGAGAGCTCCCGCTACGGAGGCCGGCGCCCCGGCTGCCGATGCCGCCACTCCGGCGGAGGGTGAGGAGGAGGCGAAGCCTAAG
This sequence comes from uncultured Planctomycetaceae bacterium, assembly GCA_964472545.1. GTDB lineage: Bacteria > Planctomycetota > Planctomycetia > Pirellulales > Thermoguttaceae > CAYYNP01. The sequence goes on from CAYYNP010000006.1 coordinate 54,644, forward strand.
AAGGACCCGATTTCCGGGCTCGTCTGCGCCGTCCGAGAGCTTACTGACGATCCGGTCGGCGACCGCTTCCAGTGGTTCTACGGCATTGATCTGCGGACGTTGCCCCCGCGACGGTACGTCGAGCCGCTGGTCCAATATGATGCCGGCTCGCAACGGATCCTGATTCGGATCAAGGCCGCAGCCGATGGCTCGGCGAAAGTCCTTTCGGAAGACCTTCCGCAGATCTCGCCGCAGTCCCCCATGGTGATCGAGTGGGAGAATATCGACCGGCTCGGCGACGTGCCCGCTCAGCCGAGGGGCCAACTCGTCGCCGCGGGCCGAGAGGCCGTGCTCTACGCGGCGGTCAAGGCCGAGCCCCCTTCCGTGGTCCCCGTCTACTTGAAGGTCGACGGTTATCCTCGGGCGTTTCGCTATCGGGTGCGTTGCGAGGCCGACCCGCCGCCGCGGGAATATCCGCTCGAAGGCCTCTCGCAGATCCGGCTCACGGCGCCGGCCGACGGCCACGTCCAATCGGTGGCCGAAGACGGCCGGGCCCGCATCGGCGTACGGTTCGAGGTCGACGTCCCCAGCGACGCGTTCATCGACGGCAACGGGAGCATCCGTGTGGGACTCAAGGAGCGGGACGACCGCACGGCGCTGTCGCTTGCCACATCGCTCTGCCATTATAGCCCGCGGCAGTCCGTCTTCACGCTCGAAGCCCCGGGACCGCAAGGCGAACTGAAGATCCACGCGACGGTCGGCGATTTTCAGGGCGAACTGACGACCGACCGCCGCAACCAGGACGTGTTGGTCGTGGCCCAGGTTCTGCCGGCCGATCGGGCGGACGCAGCGGACCCGGTGGCCGACTACGACCTGGCCCGCGTAACGCTCGACGGCGCCGCGCCGAAGATCGGGCCGATCGAGGTGCCGCGTGCGGCCGTGTTGCACGGCCAGCCGGCCGTCGTGGCCGTGCAAGTGACCGACCCCGGCGGCGTGGCTGAGGTCAAGATCGGCTTCGACTTCAACCAGAACGGCACGTTCGATGGCGAGGAGAAACCGGTTGCGGCCGCCCGCGGCGACGACGGCAAGTGGCGGGGGGCGTTGCCGACGGAGAACAGTCCTCGGCGGAATTGTCCCGTGCTAGTGGTGGCTGCCGACCGTTTCAAACACGGCGCGACGCGGGGCGGGGCCATGGTCACGCTCCGCTCGCCGCCGAACCCCCTGCCGGGCGCGGCCGCTCCGCAGTTGAGCACCGTCTCGGGCGTTACCCTGCTCAGCGGCAAGGCGGTCCACGAGCACATCAAAGTCGTACTCTCCGGCGACAACCACACGGCCGAAACCCAGCCCGACCGCAACGGGCGCTTCACCTTCCGCAACGTCCCGGCGGGCAGCTACACGATCACCGCGTCGGGATCGCCGACGAACTTCACGGTCAAAGGATCCCAATCGGTCACCGTGCCGCCCTCGGCCAACGTGACGATCAAGCTGGGGTTCTAGAGCAACGGACGTGGCCGTCCGGTACAAAGCCGCGACCGGTGGTCGCGCCATTGTGCTCATGTTGTGGATGACTTCGTGGAATTGTGTGGCCGGTTTGCATGCCCGCTTGTTGTCCGACGGGCGCGACCACCGGTCGCGGCTTTATCCTCCGGCGACCATCTTCTGAAACAACTCGCGCTGCTCGATCAACCCCGCCACGCGATCCGCGGGGTTGGTGCGGCATTCCAGCAGGATCCAGCCATCGTAGTCCATCGCGACGAACAGGCCGATCAACTCCTGATAAGGATAGTCGCCGACGTTCAACTCGCGGACGTGGGCCGTGGCGCCGAAGCGGTCCTTGACCAGGTTGAAGTTGTGCTCGAGCCCTTCGCCTTGGAGGTCCTGGGCGTTGCTGTTCCAGCAGACGCCCACGTTCGGGTCGTCGGCCACGTTCATGATCTTCTTGATCGTGGGCAACTCGCAGCAGGAGCCGTGTACCTCCAGGCGGACCTCCTGGCCGTAATCGGCGGCGAACTTGCCCAGTGTGTTTAACGCCTTGCCGATCTGCTCGATGGTGACTTGCGGCTCGACGCCCTTCTGAAAGCTGTTTGGCTTGACCTTCACACCGCTGCCGCCGGTGTCGTGGCTGAGCTTGATGAAGGCCTTGGTGGTTTCGATGGCCTGCTTCAGCGGCTCCGGATCGGGATAGTCGAACCGTTCGTTGCTGCCGGGGCCGACGTGGACCACCGGGCTATCGTTGAAACGCTTCTTCACTTCGGCCCGCTGCTGGGCGTTGAGGCTCGGCTCGACGCCGTGCGGATGCGTGGTCCGCAGTTCGACGCCGAGGACCTTGCTCTTTTCGCAGTTGGCGATCAGCGTGGGCAGGTCCCAGTCGCGGCCCCAGAGATACGTCACCAGCCCCAGCTTCATCTTCGAGCCGGGCTTCTCGGCGGCCGAAGCGAGCGTTGCGCCGAGCGGTCCGGCGGCCAGTGCGGCGGCCGAAAGAGCGGTGGATCGGCGGAGGAAGTCGCGTCGTGAGTAGTGAGGCATCGTGCTGATCCTTTCGATCGACTCGCCGGTAGCTGGCAACTATCTGGACTTACGGGTGCCTGGGGCAAAGCGCAGCGGTGCCCCAGTTTGCGGGCGCCGTATTGTCTCGCGAATCACCGGGGCGCCGCTGCGCTTTGCCCCGGCCACCCAAAGACCTGGCGACGCCGAGCGCTACGATCATACCCTACTTCGCCCCCGCTAAGCAAACGACCCGGCCGTCGACGGTGGCCACCAGCAGCCGCTGGTCGACCGCCGCCATGCCGTCCCACACGGGCGGGGCGTCGAGCTTGATTTCACAGAGCTTCTCGCCACTTTCGGCATCGAACCCGGCCAATACGCCGCCTTTACGCCCCTCCCACGCCCCGTGCGGGTCGTCCGGATCGACCACGTCGGGCGAGCCGGCCACAAAGAGCTTTTCGGCCGTGCGGACCATTGCCGTGATCCGGATCGGGACCCGGTGCTGCCAGAGAGTCTTGCGGCCCGGCTTGGCCTGGCCGCGTCGGGCTGCCAGATTTCCGCCCGGCGGCGTGGCGAACTGCGTGAGCGAGAAGCAACTCAGCCGGTAGGCATGGGCACCCGGCCGAAAGACCGTCTCGCGGCTTCGCGACGCATAGATCTCCACGCCGTACGCCCGATCCCCGGCGGCGACCATCATCCCGCTGGTCTGTACGCCGGCGATCTTCCAGTAGGTGCGATTGAACCAGCTTGGATCGAGGAAGCCGGCCGTGGTGAACAGATGCCGCCGATTCGCCTTGTCGTCGGACGAGACGTTCATCTGCCGCAGAAAGACGTTCTCGCCGTCGCTGCTCAGGATATCCCGCAACACGCCGGGCATCGCGTGCCCGTCGGGCACCGGCGTCATCTTGCCGGTCTTCGGATCGGCACTGAAGACCGTTCGTTCACGCACGACGCGGCCGGTCGTCGGATTTAGCGCAAAGACCCGGATCCCGCCGTCGAGATAGGACGACCTTCCGGCGGCGAACCAACACACGTCATCGTGCATCAACACCGAACCGGAAACCGGCCAGGCCGATTCCAATTGTCCGAAGGCGACCACGCGGCGCTGCTCGGGCGCAGCCGCAAACTGCCACACCAACGCCCCGTCGTCCGTCTGCACGCAGCTTACCGACCCGTCGGCCGAGCCGAAGATCGCCAAGCCCCGGTAGATCGTGGGCGGCGAGTCGACCCGCGCGCCGGCCGTGTGCTGCCAAGCAGGCGCGCCGTTGCCGGCGTCCAGGGCGTGGACCGTATGCCCGTCGACGTCGGCCACGAACACCTTGCCTTCGGCGACGGTCAGGCCACTGGGTCGTCCGCCGATTTCTGACGTCCACCACGGCTCGAGTGCCGCCCCCACGGCCGCCGCGGTCGTCCCGCTGCGCCCGGCGTCGTGCCGATAGGTCGGCCAATCGTGTGGGTCGGCCAAGGCCGCTTCCCGACTTGCGGTTCGCCCGAAGGCAACGCCGCGTTGGAGTCTCCCTTCATCCTTCATCCCTCCTCGTTCATCCTTCCGCCGCTGCCTCGCCGCCGCCAGGGCATTGAAGCCCGTCAGCTTCGCCTCGATATAACACCCACACGGATGTGGCGCGACGTAGAGCAGCCCGTTGCACGGTAGGTTGCCCAGCAGGCAGCCGCTACGGACCCAATGGTGCTGCTGGTGCTCGCCGGCGTCGAGGTCGACGAACTCCACGCCGCGGCGTGAGGCCATCAGGTACTTCTCGGTGATCCGATTGCGATAGCAGCGGTGATGGTGGCCCGTGTGGAAGATGTCTTTGGTCGAGAGCTCCCGGCGCAGCCGGCCGGTGCGCAGGTCGAGGGCCTGGATGCGGTAGTCGACCTGGCTGGTGTCGATCGCCTTGAAGCCGCTCCCCCAGACGGAACCGTACTCGGTCTTCGCGTCGACGTGTGTCCAGACGTCGTCGCCGACGACGAACACGTCCGGCGGCGTGCAGTGTCCCCAGCCGCCGTAGCCGTGTTTCCAGAGCGGCCGGCCGGTCTTCGCGTCGAATGCGTAAAGCGTGCCGGGCATCGTGTGGTAGGTGTGGTGGGTGTTGGGCTCCGGTTGGGCCAGCAACACCACGCCGTCGTGATAGACCATCACCGTCAGGCGGAACTCGAACATGCCTGCGTACCCGAGCCGCCGCACCGCGTTGTCCGGCAATGCCGGCCGCTCGATCCGCCAGAGTGTCTTGCCCGTGTCGGCTGCCAGGCTCTCAATCGCTTCGGTCGTGAGGATGAAGACTTGACCGTCGCCGGCGGCTAGCTCCAGGCGGCCGAACGGATCCTGGCCTCGGGCGGCACGGATCGCCTCGAAGGGGCCTTTCGTCCAGAGCACGCGGCCGCTGTTGGCATCGACCGCACAAACGCGCTTGCCGGGCGCGCCGGGGGGAGCCTCCTTCCCAACGGGCACGAACGTCCCTGCCCGCTTGGGCGGGTTGATCGACACGATCAGACGTCCGTCGCTGTAGAGGATCTCGTCGGCCCGGGCGGTCTCGGCGTAGACGCGCCGCCGCTTGCCGGTGGCCGCGTCCAGTGCCGTGATCGGCGCATTGGCCCCGAGCGTGACGTAGACCGTGTCGTCGATTGCCACCAGCCGCTTGCCCACGTTCGAGGGCATCGTGAACCGGCCGACGGTCACACCCGCGCCGATGTCGGCCGTCCCGCTGAACGCACGCGAGCCCCAGGGGCCGATCTTGTGTTTCCAAAGCAGCACGCCGCTGAAGGCGTCGCGGGCGATCAGCGCCCACTTGTCGGGCACCGTGGCATCCACGCAGGTAAGCGTTTCGTCGCAGATCGCAAACAGCCGCCCGGAGGCCGAGACCATCGCGCTGACGCTGGGCGTCCAGCCGTGGCTGCGAGCCCAAATCGGTCCGGCCGTCCACTGCATGTGCCGCGGCGGGCCAACGACCGAATCGCTCGCCACGGGATTGTTGCCGGCGTCGTGCAAGCTGTGTGTCCATTGGTCGATCTCGGCCGGGCAGGGCTTGACCGTCTTGGTCCACTCTCCGTCCTCGCAGACGTATGCCACGCCGCCGGGAGACAGCACGCGCATCACTTCCTCGCGGTTGACACTGGCGAGATCTTCCGCCACCACGAGATTGACGAGGTTGCCTGCATAAGGCAATGACTTTCCATCGAACCTGTCGACGGAGACCGGGCCGTAGGTCCCCTGGGCACGGATCAACTCGCGGGCTTTGGCAACGTTTGTCGAATCCGTATCGAGTCCCTGCACGAGGTAGGCGTCGCCGACGCGCAGCCCTTCCGTCAATGACCCATCGCCACAGCCGACGTGCACGACCAGCCCGCCGCGGCAGCCGGATTGGCGGATGATCTCCTCGGCCGATGGTGTTTCATTTAGGGGCCCTTGTGCTATCACCTGGCTACCCGCCAGGCAAAGCAAGGACACAATCGCAAACACGGACAGAAACTCCCTGCGTCTCATAGTAAGGTCTCCCGCTGTTTCCGCATCCAGGTGGCGTGGCTGGGGTCGAAGCACGAGGAACGAGTGCGTAGCCCCCAGGGGATTGGGTCCTCATTGGTCCGCTCTGGGGGCTCGGTGCTCGTTCCTCGCACCTCGACCCCGGCCACCCGTCGCTTACTGCCTACTCCAACGTCGGGCGGACCTCTTCGCCTTTCAACTGCGCCAGCCCACCCTCCTTCTCGTACACGCCATAGAACATCGAGCAGCAGTCGAGCCAGAGGGTGATCCGGTGCATCTCCTCTTTGGAGAGCTTGACGTCGTAATGGTCTTCCTGGAGCAGCTTGTAGAGCTTCGACGCCTTGGCACCGAACCGCCCCGGCGTGGTGCGGTGGCCATTGCCGTAGCTGTAGAAGCCGTGCTGTGGGGCCAGGCTCAGGTACGAGGCGTACCAGTGCCGCTGGATCGGCTCCCGGGCCAGGTTCGGCGCCTTCTCTTCCTTGGCGTGGCACTCGACACAATGGCGATCCAACACCGGCTGGATCAGCCGCGGATAGCTAAAGGGGTTCGACCCCTCGACGTCGGCCACCAGCCGCGACGGCTCGCGCCGCAACGCCAACGGCACGTCCGGCGGCATCTTCGGGGCGCGGTTCTTTCGCTCGTGGCAGCCCTGGCAGACCAGCCGCTCGCCGGACTGCAAGTACGTGGCCGAACGCATCGACTGCACTGCCAGCCCCTCGTCGTCGAGTGCCTGGAAGAAGATCTCCTTGTGGGCCGGCACGTTGAAATGGGCGCTGCCGTCCTTCTCCACCGGCACCGTGCCCAACACGTAGCGGCAAAGCACGACCGAGTCGCCCGCGGTGGGCATCCGTAGGCTCGTCTCGTGCGGCGGACCGCCGGAGGGTACCGACATCGGCAGGATCTGGATCACGCGCAGGGACGTGATCTTGTCCTCGTCCGGCCAGGGCTTGAGGCTGTCGTAGACGTTGACCACCGCGATCGTGCCCTCTTGCGGCGGCTCGGCGTCGGCGGCCGGGCGGCCCAGGTCCGGGTCGTTGTTTGTCAGCTTGACCACCGTGTCCGGCATCGTCGGCTGTACGCGGCGCGGCCGTAGCGGGATCGGGCTCTGGCAGGCGACGGCCGGGTCGCGATAGAGCAACTCCTTGTTGCCGAAGGCGTCGACCAGGTAGATGCCGTAGTTGCCCCGCATGTAGGCTCGGCCCTGAAAACCCACGCCCGGGGTCATACCCGCATCGTAGACGCAGAGGTGGTACTTCTCGCTCAATGGCCAGGCCGTGCCGTAGACCTGGGCCCCGCCTTGGGTCTCGGGAAAGCGGACCTCCGGCGTGATCCGGCGGACCGGGGCCATGGCGTCGTCGTCCTCGACCCGTGGGTCGACGATCACCAGCGAGCCGAACGCCTGGCCGTGATGCGGCGCGGCGGTGGCCACGTACTTGTGCGAGCCGGGGATCGCCCGGACGTCGAGTTCCATGTCCGGCCGCAATTGCCGCGGGGCGAAGTTGCCGTGTACGGCCCGGGAGTCCCGGCCGTCGAGCGTGGTGATCCAAGGCAGGTGGGCCGTGCATCCGTGGCGGTCGACGTAATCCCAGCGGGTGTAGATGATTCGGCCGTCGTGCGTCACGCTGGGGTGCCACTCGTTGGTTTCGTGGAAACTGAGGCACCGAATGTCGCCACCGTCGGGCAGCATGTCGAAGAGCGTGTAGGTCGGGCACGTGCGGCCACATCGCAGGTAACCGCCGCGACGCTCGGTGATGAACGCCAGCCGGCCGTTGGGCAGCCAGCAGGGATCGAAATCGTTCCAGGTGCCGTCGGTCAATTGCGTCAGGCCGGTGCCGTCGAGGTTGGCCTTGAAGAGGTGGTACGACCAGCCTTCGTCCCAGTGGCCGCGCGTGGCGTCCGTGTGTCGGCGGTGGCTGCGGTCGCCTTGGCATTCCACATACGCGAACGTCACCTGCCGGGCGTCGTACGAGAGGTCGGGGGCAACGAACGACCCTGTATCGAGTTTCTGCCCGGCAAGCCGCCCGTTGCCCACGGTCGCATCGGCCAGCACGTCGGTCACCTGCGGGTCGTCGCCGAACGGATCGTTGAGCACGAAGACACCGCCGCCCGGCTTGGCGTTGATGCCGTAATACTGATCGCACATGTGGTTGAAGCCCGGCCGGTGCCGCTTGATGAACACGAGTCGGTCGAAGTTCAGCAGCGGATTGCTCATGGCGATCTGACGCCGCACGCCGCAGGCCCTTTCAAAGAGAGCCAGCCGCTTTTCGGTATCTTCCACGGCGACGCCCTCGGCGGCCGCTGAGACTTCATCGAGCTGCTTCTTCATCGCCGCGCGGTCGATCTCCGGCGACGATCCGTTCAAGTCGTCTAACAGGGCCGCCGTGCGGCGGAGCACCACGTCGAGCGGGTCGCGGTCCGCCTCGAGGATCAACGCCTCGGCGCGAAACACCTGGTGGGCAACCCGGTCGAAGTGGGCCCGGTTGCGCAGGTCGTGCATCAAAACGAGGAACTGCTGCTGGATCTCATTGGCCGGCTCCAAGTCGATTGCGATTCCCGACGTCGAGAGGGGAATCTCCTTGGAACTGGCCGCGCGAAACTCGACGCCTTCGCACAGCAGCCGGATACCCGAGATCGACGTCCACGGCTGACCGGCGGTTTCTGACAGCGCCAACAGCCGCACGTAGCGGCCTTTGACTTTCTTCGGCAGCGTGACCTCACTCTCGGCCACTTTCTCGCGAAGTGTCCCCTTGGTGACCGGTTTGCCGAGGTCCTTCGGGTTGTTGCCCACGTAGAACTCGTACTGCATGATCGTGCCGTTGCCGCCGCCGGGCCGCGGCAAGTAGGCGAAGCCGCCGATCTCGTACTCGGCCCCCAGGTCGACGGTGATCTGGTGCGGGTGGGACGTTTCGCCGCCGCCGAAACGCGTGTGCCACATCGTGGCCGGGTTGCCGTCCATCGCCCGATAGCCTTCGTAGCCGGGCTGCTCGCTGTCGACCTGGACCTTGACGGTGACGGTCTTCGCCCCCATCGCATCACTCGGGCAAAGCAACCCGCAGAGTGTCAACGCGGTTGCTACGGCAAACAGTTTACGGTGCATGCTGGACTCCTTGACGTACGGATCCTCGACGGGGCTTGCCGACGGTCGCCCTCAGACCCCTCCACATTACCACCATACACAATCCGACCCGACGGCACCAGCGAGATCGGCGCTCCACAGGCGGGCAAACGGAAGAGCAGGCCAATGGCACGCTGCGAGTTGCTGGCGAACGGCCGTTTCAACAAGTACAATGACGCCGAGTTACCTTACCAGTCGACTTATGTTAGCCCCCGCCACCTCAGGAGCACAACGAACATGACACGACCGATTCAACCGCACACTTCGACGACGGGCCTCATCGCCGCACTGGCCGTCTGCTGCCTGTTGAACGTGACTTTGCCGACATCGGCCGCTGAGCCCGAGAATACCGACCTCTACCGCTTTCTGCCCAACCACGGCAACAGCGTCTACAACCTCACCGGCCTGTTACGAAAATGGCCGGACGGCGGCCCGCAGAAGCTCTGGCAGGTCGAACTCGGCTGGGGCAAAGCGGCCGTGGTCGAGGTGGCCGGGCGGGCCTTCACCACCACCGAGACGGACGACCGGCAGTACGCCGTCTGTCTCGATCCGCTCACCGGGCAAACGAAGTGGAAGCACCTGCTGTTTCCGAAGAAGAACCGCCACTTCGCCTGGGGGCCCACGACCTCGCCGTTGGTCGACGGCGATCGGGTCTACTTCATCCCGTACGCCATCGAGGGGACCGACGTCTGGGAGATGCGCTGCCCGATCGTCTGCCTGGGCACCGACGGCAAGCCGCGTTGGAAGGCCGACGAGACGTTTTGGGCCACGGAAGCCTCCACGCCGCTGATCGAAGGCGACACGCTCTACGTCGGGGCCGACAACCCGCAGCGCGACGTGCTGGTGGCCTTGGACAAACTGACCGGCAAGCTCCGTTGGTCGGTGAAGGCCGAGTCGGAAAAGCCGCGCGAACTCGGGGCGCCCGCCTCGTTGACCTATCAAGTCGTCGACGGCGTGCCGCAGGTGATCGTGGCCACGTACGGCACCCGGGAGTTGCTGGGCGTACATGCCACCTCGGGCCAGATCATGTGGCGCCGTCCGTATCCGGCCGAGTTGATCATCGGGCTGGTCGCCACGCCGGTGGCCATCGATTCGCGGCTGTTCGTCTGTGGCGCGGAAGGAACGAACCGCAACTTCTCGGTCTGCCTTCAAATGGAAGCGGCCGACGGAAAGATCTCCTGCCGCGAAATCTACGTCAGCACGGAATTGCAGACCAACAACTACAATACGCCGGCCATCTATCAGGACGGCGTCTTTGGCTTCGGCGGCAGCAAAACGGCCGGCTTCATCCACTGCACCAATCTGGACGACGGAAAGCTGCTCTGGAAGCACGACAGCCGCGATTGGACCAAGGACCAGAATCTGATCATTGCCGACGGACTAGTCTTCGCCCTGACCAGGAACGACGAACTCGTCTTGGCGGAAGCCAACCGCGAGGCCTACCGCGAGATCAGCCGCTTCAAGCTCGATCTGGAGATGGGCCGCCCACAACAGCCGACGATCGCCAACGGCCGGATGTATCTGCGCGGGAAGAAGTCGGTGGCGTGTTATCGGGTGGGGAAGTAGAGGGAAGGATGAAGGCGGAAGGAGGAGGGATGAAGGCGGAGGGATGAAGGGTGATGGAGCACAACAAGCAGACAGAGACTCCAAACGGCACGTGACGGCTTTCCCACAGTGCGATAGCGATATCGTGGGGATTCTGGAAGAAAGCACGACAAACTGCCTGTCGTTCGCGCAAATGGACTATTGAGGCATCTCGGGCGACAAGAGTATTGGTGCGCCCGTAAACTGCCATCTGAGGGGCCAATGTCCGCAAGAAATGTTGGGAGACGACCGTGACTGCACGATGTTTCAGGGCCTTGCTGCTAATGGCCGTCCTCTGCTTCGCCCTCCTTCTGGGTGGAGTGGCAACTCAGGGTTTCGGCGCTGCCGAGGAAACCGTTGGCAATGCCCCGCTGCACGAGGTCAACTATCGGAATTTCGGCGGCGTCATGCCGCTGGTCACCGATCCGAACCGGGTCTATCAGATTTGGGTCAACGGCGATGAACGTCTCTACTACCGAGGCGACACCGCGGCGCTGAACAATGCCCTGAGGGCGTTTGCGGCCGTGAAGGCGCCCGCCCGAGAAGTCATGCTCCGGCCGGGGCCCGCCGAGATCGATACGTTCGACGGAACCTCGGTGCCCTACGGGTGGCAGTTGCACCTGCCCGGCGGCAGACTCCGGGAGAAAGCCGCAAAAGAACGCGGGACGAAGGTCTTCGAGCAGCACCCGACGATGACCGTACTGGTGGGCGGTGAGAAGATCGACCTCGAGAGGATTCGCTTTCCCAAAAGCGTCACCGTGCTCGAATTGGGTGATTTGCGAGGGCGATATCTCGAGGGCCTGACGAGCAAAGACGACGACGTTCGCGGTTACGCGGCACACTTCCTCGGGCAGATCGATTTCCTTAACAAGGACAACGTCGCACCGATTTCGCAACTCCTCGACGACGAAAGCGATTGGGTCCGTCTGATGGCGGCCGGCGCGTTGCGCGAGTTCGGCAAGAGCGCTTCGGACGCGCTGCCGAGACTCGAAAAAGGGCTCAACGACGACAGCGAGAGGATCAGGGACCGGTTCCGCGAGACGATCGACGTCATCCAAAACGGCGACGACGCCACCGCCGCGGTCCGGCAGCATCGTACGGCCGTCGAGAGAATCAGGCAATCGCTCGAGCGGAGACGTACGAACGTGCTGTAAGTGACCGCCGCAGCAGGGTCGCAACGGCAGGCGGCCGTTCAGCCGCCCGCGACGTCTGCCGCGGCCGCGTGCCAGGCCGACATGCCGATAGTGAGGTGCCGAAGATACTCGCGTTGGGCGTCGCTGAGTTCGCCGTCGGCTTCGGATGACTCGCGAACGTGGTAGATCAGGTCGAGATACCCCGCGGCGTACGTCGTTTCGGCGGAGTCGAATTCCCGGAGATACTCGACCAGCCGTTCGGTCAGCACGTAGCCCGGGCGTTCTTGTTCCAGGTCGGCCCGGTAGTCGTGCGGGTTGCGCTCTTGCACGACCAGCGGCGGGCCGAAGAGGACCGTGTGGCCCAGCCGGTCGGCAATCGCGCGGAGGAAATAGCTCATCCAGACGTCGTCCATCCGCCCGATCCGAACGCCGTCGATCAGGTCGTGCATCACCGGCAGATAGATCGCCGGCAGAGCCGCCACGTCGAAGGCCGCGTTGAGGCTGCTCATCGGGCACCACGTGCCGGCCGCCAACGCACTGCTTCGCCGGCCTTCGATCGGCTCCAAGCCCGTCACGCAGATCGGCCCCTCGAGATGCGTGCTCGCGTCGACGTCGGGCGTTTGAAGCCACAGTCCGGAATTGGCCACCGCGCGGACGTTTGCCGTGGCAACTTCGCATGGGCCTGTTTGATCCGTTTGCTGCGATTTGGGATATCCGCGAGGGTAGAACGTTCGCGGCGAGTCACTTTGCAGCCGCCGACAGACGTTGAACCAGCCCGACGCATCGCCGACCACCGGCACCTCGACGTCGCGGCCGACGGCCAGGTGCTCGCCGATGAAGTCGTCGCCGCTGATCCGCGCGTCGTCGTCGACCGAGACGAGCACCTCGGCCCCGTCGATGGCCGCCTGCAAGTAGCCCACGTTTCGCCGCTGGATGCTGTCGTATCGCAGAAACAGATCCAACGAAGGCCACCGCCGCAGCAGATGCCGCTGGGCGCCCAAGTCGAGATACGTCACCCGGACCGGATAGCGGCGATCCAAGCCGACAAGGAACTCGGCCGCTTCCGCCGGTGTCTTACGGTCGCCGACCACCACCACGCTGAGTTGCTCCGCGTGGCCAAACGTCTGGGCGTTTTGCAGCAACTCGTCGAGGAAACGGGGCACTCGGATCGTGGTCGTCACCAGGGCCACGTGTCGCCGGTCGTCCGATCGCCGTGGGCTGCCGTCGGTGGTTTCTGCGAAGACGTTCAAGAGACGATTCTCAACCGTGATTGAAATGGGACCAATGCTGCTTCTAGGTGATACTCTTTCACAACGACTTATTCAACCCGGCCCACGTGACGCCATGATGTGGGATTGACTGCGGCGCGGTGGTGGAGAATACTTGGGGACGGGAGTCTTCTTCCCAATCGAACACAACGGTATGCGGTCGTTTGCCGCCGTCATCGAAGGGTATCGTGGGGCGTACTGCCAATTGAAGAAGACTCCCGTCCCCCGCTACGAGGAACCGCCGCGTGAAGGTGCTGCTGATCTACCCTAGCGAGATGGCGGTCTACCATCGCACGCGGTTCGCTTTCAAGGCTGCTCAAGAGTGTCTGCCGCCGCTGAACGTCGCCGTGTTGGCCGGGGCACTGCGCGCAGGCGGCCACGAGGTGCGGGCGGTCGATTTGCAGGTGAAGCCGGACGCCGAAGCGGCCCTCCGCGATGCGGTCGCGTCGTGGCAGCCGGAGATGGTGGGCGTCGGCTTCAAGACGCCGCTGTTCGAGCAAGCCCGAGAAATCGCCGCCACGGTCCGCCGGCTGGCGCCGCAGACGCTCTTGGTCGGCGGCGGCGTACACGCCACGTACTACCCGCGCGAGTCGCTAGAACAGACCGAGTTCGATGCTATCGTGATCGGCGAGGGCGACGAGACGATCCGCCGGCTGGCCGACGGTGTAACGTTTGCCGAACTGCCGAACGTGGCCTACAAGGCCGAAGGGGAAGTCCGCAGCGGCGGTGAATCGCAGACCAACCGCACCGCTTGCGGTTCGCCAATCGCCGACCTCGACACGCTGCCGATGCCCGATTGGGGCGTGTTCGACTTGGACCGCTACGCCGGCGTTTCGCGGCTCTTCTACGACGCCGCGCCGGTGGGCTTTTTGGAGACCAGCCGCGGCTGCCGGGGGCGGTGTGTCTTTTGTTCCAAAGGCGTGTTCGGCTCCCGCTGGAGGGCAAAAAGCCCAAAGCGCGTGGTCGACGAGATGCAGCGAATGCGCGAGTTCGGCTTCCGCGAGATCGAAATCGTCGACGACAGCTTCACCGCCGACGCCGATCGGGCGGTGGCCGTTTGCGAAGAAATCCTGCGGCGCGACCTGCGGCTGCCCTGGTGTTGCCGCAACGGCCTGCGCGTGGACGACGTCGACGCGGAGTTCTTCCGCATCGCCCGACGGTCCGGGCTGCACCTGGTCGCCTTCGGCTTCGAGACCGGCAGCGCGGAGCTATTGGCCCGCATGAAGAAAGGCGCCACGCTCGACCGCGGCCGCCAGGCCGCCCGTTGGGCACGCCAAGCCGGCATCACCGTAATGGGCAACTTCCTGATGGGCCTGCCCGGAGAGAGCGAGGCGACGCTCCGCGAGACGATCGCCTACGCCCGTTCGCTGCCGTTGGACTTCGCTAAGTTCAACCTGGCCATCCCGCTGCCCGGCACCGAATTGCACGCCATGTGGCAAGACCGCATCCGCCCGGGCACCTGGGACCAATACAACTTCCACCGCGCGGCCCGTGAGCTCTACGACCACCCCGACCTCGACTGGGACACCCTCGAAGGATATCTCCGCCGAGCGTATCGGCAGTTCTATCTCCGGCCGGGCTATTTGCTGGGACAATTCGTCCGGCTCGTGCGGCAGCGGCGGGTATGGGTCAGTGCGAAGACGGCGTGGCAGTTGGTTGCCGGACGCGGATGAGTCACAGGCCGCGCACGAATCGCGCGTCGAGTTCGCGTCCGCCGAGTTCGGTAATCGACACGTTTTCGGCCTGGCCGGAGGCGAGCCGGAACAGCAGGTTGCCCGACGCACAGCGCGGACAGCGTTGCAGCGTGACCGTAATGCGGGCGGTCAGCTTGGCGGTCTTCTTCTTCTGGGCCGTGTAATCTTGCAGCATCTTTGCGAACTGCGCTGCGTCACCTGAGTCCACCAATTCGAGCAGCTTCTCGACCCGCTCCATGCCGCGGGCGACGGCCTCCTCGATCTCTTGCTGATAGGCTGCCTGGCCGGCCGTATCTTTCTTCTTGACTTTTCTCGGCGCCACGCCGGCGGGCAGCATACCGATTTCCTTCGAGCGCATGTAGGCCTGACACCGGCTGCAATAGGGTGCCGCAGAGAGAATAGCCGGAGCAATGATCCCGCCAAGTGTGAAACCCACGATCTCCAACGCTCGCATGCCGTAGCCCCATGCGCCGAACGGCTCGCCCTGCTTGCCGTCTTTCACTCAGGCGAAGGCGCGTGTGACGGCGTCGAAATACTCCCAAAACGCAATCTGCGCTCCGCCGGGAATGGCCTCGCGGACCATCAAGTACTCGGCATATTGGGCAAAGCCATACGCCACGACTTGAAACAGGATCACCGTGATGAGCAACTCCCGGCCGATCCGCGCGCCCGTCAGCCACGAGGCGATCCCGTATCCGCTGCCCGCCAGCAGTCCGACGCCAATTGCCCCCAGCGGGATAACGCCGTTGATGTAGAAGCCGAGCGCGTGAAACTCCAGCGCGACGTCGACCACGTAAAGCAGCGCGAGCGTGCCCATCGCGGTGCCCATCCCCGCAAAGAGGACGAGTAGGCCGGGGCGTTTTGCGGGCTCGGTCTGCGGTTGCAGTTCTTCCATTTCTCGGCCTTTGCCATAGGAGTAGGGTGCGTCTCGACGCACCAGCGCCGGCCGACACATCGCACTGGATTCATGGTGCGTCGAGACGCACTCTGCAAGACTGATCCTCGTCGAGTACGCGCAACAATGCGGCCGCGCCGTCGAAAGCGTCGTGCGGCGACCAGATGGGGGCCGTCTGATCGGCGATGGCGTGTTCCGCTGTCTCCTCACGCGCCGCGCCATTAGCGAGCAGCCGAAGGAGCCGAAGCTTGTCGTCCCGGTCCCAGGCGCGAATGGCCGGAGGAAGTTCGCTCAGTGACATACGATCCGCCTTCTCAACGAAGTCCTCCTGCCCACACCCGACAACGTCCAGGCACCGCTAGTTCTAGTGCCGGCACGACCGGCCGTCAACCCAGCCGGCTTCCCGCTAGCGATCTTCCGGCGCCCAACCTTCAAGCAACCCGCTCACGCGCATCCACTGCTCGCACCTTTGCGGCCAGTTCGAGGCCGGGTTGTCCGACGGGCGCATGCCGTAGCCGTGGCCGCCGCGGGAGTAGACGTGCAGCTCGGCGGGAACGCCGGCCTTCTTCAGTTCGACCAGTAGCAGGGCGGCATGGGCGGCGCGATGTTTGTCGTCGTAGGTTACGGCCATGAACGTCGGCGGGGTGCGCTCGGTGACGCGGACCAGCGGGCTGAGCTTGTAAGAGTCGTCGGCGCTGCCGAGATAGGCGGCGTAGATCGGCACCAGGAAATCGGGGCGGCAACTCAACTCGTCGGCCGCGTCGACCTTCTCGTAGCTTTGGCGGTCCCATTGGGTGCCGGTCATCACGGTCAGGTGGCCGCCGGCCGAGAAGCCCAACACACCGATACGGCCGGGATCGACGGCCCACGGCTTGGTGTGGCTGCGAACCAGGCGAATCGCCCGTTGGGCGTCTTGCAGCGGGGCCACGTGCGGCCGGGTCCCGTCGCGCCGGGGCACGCGGTATTTGAGCACCACCGCCGTTACGCCCAGCGAGTTGAGCCACTCGGCGATCTCGGTGCCTTCCTTGTCCCAGGCCAGGATGTTGTATCCGCCGCCGGGGCAGACGACCACCGCAGAGCCGTTGGCCTTGTCGGCCTCGGCCCGAAAGAGTGTGATCGTGGGCTCGACGACGCAGCGAATCCGCAGCACACCGCCGTCGCTCTGCGGCGGGCCGTATTTCTGCGGGTCGATCTGCCCGGTTTCGCCGGGAACGGCACCGGGCCAAAGCTCGATCACCGGCCGTTCGGCGGCCGGTGAGAGCTTCGTTACCAACAGGCAGAGAGCGAACAGCAGGGCAAGCGTTTTGCGCGAGTTCATTGAGGGTTTCCTTGGTGGTTGTCCGTCTCGTCTTCCGTTCCGGTCCGTTCCGACAAATCAGTGATGTCCCCTTTTGTGGTTCGCGTCACTCGCCGATAGAGCGAATCGCGTTCGACCGGCTCGCGGCCGGCCTCGCGGATGAGGTGTCGGAGTTCGTCGACGGAGAGCGATTGCGGGGCGTCGGAGCCGGCCATGTGGTGGATCTCCTCGCGGAGGATGGTGCCGTCGAGGTCGTCGGCGCCGTAGCCCAGCGCGGTTTGGGCGGTTCCGATGCCCAACGAGATCCAATAGGCCTTGATATGGTCGAAGTTGTCCAACATCAACCGGCTGACGGCCAGCGTCCGCAAGTCGAGCATGGCCGCGGGCTTCGGCAGCCGCGCAAGCCGCGTGTTGTCCGGATGGAACGAAAGCGGCACAAACGTCTGAAAGCCGCCGGTAATGTCTTGCAGGCTACGCAGTTGAACGAGGTGATCGATGCGATGCTCGGCGCTTTCGAGGTGGCCGTAGAGCATCGTGGCGTTGGAACGCAGGCCGAGTTGGTGAGCCGTGCGATGCACCTCGAGCCACGTCTGCCCGTCGGCCTTGCGAGGGCAAATCTCGCTACGCACCTGCGGATCGAAGATCTCGGCCCCGCCGCCCGGCAGGCTTCCCAAGCCGGCCGCCATAAGGTCCTCCAACACACGCCGAATCGTGTAGCCGGTTTGTTGGGCGAACCAGGCGATCTCGACCGCCGAGTAGGCCTTCAGGTGCAATTGCGGGCAGGTCTCGTGCAGCCGCCGGAGGATGCCCAGGTACCAATCGAACGCCTTCTCCGGATGGACGCCGCCGACGACGTGTATCTCCGTGCAGCCGCGTTCGGCCGCCTCGGCAGCCCGGGCAACGATCTCCTCGTCGCTCAACACGTACGCCGCCGGGTCGTCGGCGTCGCAACTGAACGCACACAGCGCACACCGATAGATACACACGTTGGTTGGATTCAGATGGGCGTTGACATTGAAATAGACCACGTCGCCGTGGCGGCGCCGGCGTACCAGGTCGGCCAATTCGCCTACGGCGTGCAAGTCGACGTCGTCGCGATAGAGGAACTCGCCGTCGGCCGCCGAGAGTCGCTGTTCGGCTGCGACTTTCTCGCGGATCGATTCGAGCGTGGGTTGGGACGAGGTTGTGCTCATGGTCGCGTCGTTCAAAGGGGCCTGATTTACTATAGTAGCAGATCGATCGATCCGATCACCAACAGCCCGATGCTGATCACCGCGTTGACGTGGAAAAACGCCCGATTCACGCGGCTGAGGTCGTCGGCGCGGACCAGGGAGTGTTCGTAAGCCAAGAGCACGGCGATGGCTGCCACGCCGGCTATGTAGATCGTCCCGAATTCGTCGAAGGTCAACGGCAACGCCGCGAGTAGGGCAACGGTCACCAGGTGGCAGACGGCCGCGATCTTCAGCGCGCCGCCCACGCCGAACCGGGCAGGCACGCTCCGCAGCCGCAGCTTCACGTCGCATTCGACGTCCTGAGAGGCGTAGATCATGTCGAACCCGACCACCCAGAACATCACGGCCAGTCCCAAGAGCGCCGGTGGCCACGCAAGTTCGCCGCGAATCGCCACCCAGGCCGCCAGCGGTGCCAACATCAGCGCCGCGCCAAGCCAGAAATGGGCCAGCGCGGTGAAACGCTTCGTGTAGCTGTATGTCAATAAGAACGCCAACACCGGCACCGACGCTGCCAGAGGGATCGGATTCTCCGGCAGAAACAACAGCGTGCCGCCGACAAACCCCAGCGAGCAGACCAAGGTGAACAACACGACGGCCGGCACGCTCAGCGTCCCCTGCGGGAGATGCCGCACGGCGGTGCGCGGGTTCAAGGCGTCGAGCTTCCGGTCGGCCAGCCGATTGAAGGCCATCGCGGCACTGCGGGCGAACACCATACAGACGAGGATTCCCGCCAACTCCTGCCAGCGAAAATGTTCCGCCTCCGCCCAGGCCATGATCGCCGCCAACAACGCGAACGGCAGCGCGAACAGCGTGTGGCTGAAGCGGATCATCTCGAGCAGTTGGCGGACGCGATCGAGCATGCTGCGAGGTCCTCTCGATCACCTATCGCTGCACCCGGCCCGACGCCTGCCCCGCGGCCAAGGCCTCGATCTCGTCGAGCGTGGCGTAGTTGAAGTCGCCGGAGTATGAGTGCTTCAAGCAGCTTGCCGCCACGGCGAACTGGATCGCGCTGGCGGAATCCCCGTGGCGATCGGAATCCAGCGCGTAGATCAACCCCGCGGCAAACGAATCGCCGGCCCCTACGCGGTCGACGATATCGCGAATCTCCAGCGGCCGGTAGTTGCCCTCCGCGTCGAGCGGGGCGAGAAAGGTCTTGTTGGCCTCGGCGTTAAACAGCATCGCGCCCCAGTTGTTGTGGCTGGCCGAGACGCTTTCGCGCAACGTGATCGCCACCTGGCCGATGTTGGGAAAGCGGCCGTGGATCTGTCGGGCAACGGTCCCGTAGGCCATCGCGTCGATCCGGCCGTCTTCGACCGACGTGCCCTTGGCCTGGATACCGAGCACCTTGTCGGCATCCTCCTCGTTGCCGATGGCCAGATCGACGTGCGGCAAGATCTCGGCCATGCACTTTTGGACGAGTTGCTGCGGCGGCGTGTCCGGCCGCCAACGCCAGAGTTTCTCGCGGAAGTTCAAGTCGCAAGAGACGATCACGTCCTTCGCCTTCGCCGCCCGGGCAAGCTCCAGCGTGGCCAGAAAGGCCTTTTGGCTCAGCGAGGGCGTGATACCGGTGATGTGCAGCCGGGTGACGCCTTCCAGCGCCGCGTCGAAATCGTACTCCTCCGGCCCGGTCAGGCTGACGGCGCTGTGGCTGCGGTCGTAGATCACCTTCGACGCCCGCTGGTTGGCCCCGGCTTCGAGAAAGTAGAGCCCCAGGCGGCCTTCGTCGCGCCGCAGGATGCAATCGGTGTCGATGCCCAAACCGCGGAGCGTGCCGACGAGACTCTCGGCGACGGCGTGTTTCGGCAGCGCCGTAAGATATCGCGTCTTGCAGCCCAACGTGGCCAGCGAGGCACACACGTTGGCCTCCCCTCCGCCGAAGATGCAGTCCAGCGCCCCCGGCAGCGCCTGCCGAAACCGCAGCATCCCCGGCGGGGCCAGCCGCATCATGATTTCGCCGAATGCCAGCAACATCGTTCGCCTCTCTCTTTCGCGTCCTCAATTCCTGTTGCGAAAATCGGGTGCCATGCTCACGCTTGCGTGGGCATGATCGTGATTCCCTCGCAGGCTTCCGGCATGCCCACGCAAGCGTGGGCATGGCACCCGCTCCGACAGGCCTACCGTCTACTGCCTACCGCCTACTCAATCAAGCCAATCCTTGTTCTTCAACCGCTCCGGCGCATAGACCTCCGTCACGTAGCTGATATCCTTGCTGATCAACGCTTCCACTTCCAGCTTGAAGCCGTTGTCCAGCAGTTTCTTGATCTCTCGCTGCCAGTGCCGCTTGCCGGTGAACCAGGGGTAGTTGGCGATCTGTTTGGCCCGCTTGCGGTCGGTGTCGTTTAAGTCGATCTTCACGCTATCGGACAGCCCACAGCGCTCGAAATCGACGCTCCGCAGCCCAATGAACTTGGCCTCCGGCACGGCCATCCGCCGCGACTCGAAGGCCAGGTTGATCGAACCTTGTTTGATCACGCTGTAGATGTAATACCCCCACGGGTCGTTATCCAACAGGCAATAGACCGGCAGTTTCAGTTCGTTGTGCAGCCGGAACAACAGCCGCCGCACGCCGCGCGGGGGCTGGCCGGCACCGTGCGTGAGAATGCACTGGTGTTTGCGCCAGAACTTGTCTTCGTTGAAGCGTTGCCAGACGGTGTCCTTTTCGACGTGGAGGACAAACTTGGCGTCGCACTTCTTGAACCGGATTACCTCCGGTTCGACGATCGAGGGGATGCCGTACCCGCCGGAGCCCATCCGCGAGCAGTCGATCTCGTCGCCGCTGTCGACCAGCGTGATGTTGCCCACCATGTCGCCGCGTTTTTGGGCGTAAAGGTGCAACTCCTCGCGGAGGCTGTTCAACAGCACCTCCACGTCCTCGATCACCGGGTCACATTCCGACTGTTCGGAGAAGGTCTCTTCCTTGGTGCCTTCGATGGTGTGTTTGAGCAGATAGAACAATCCCCGGATGCTGGTGGTCTTGCCCTGCTCGATAAGCTGCGTCGAGCCGCTGGCCACGAGCATCGTCTGCATGAAGCTCTTGGCCTGGGCCAGATTGAACAACTGCCGCCGGTTGGTGTTCTTGCCCATCTCGATGAACTTCTTCCGCTTGTTGTAGCGAACGTTCGAGAGGGTCCGGGCGGGAATGTCCACGTGCGGATCCCGCCGCCGATCGGCCGCCTTGACCACGCCGTCGGCCAGGCCGGTGAGTTGGCCGAGCGTGCGTTTGTCGCGCGGTTTGAGTTTGACTTTCACGGGGGAAGTGCGCTTGGAGGAGGCGGGTTTGCGGCGGGTGGTCTTCTTCTTGGGCATCTGATCTGTTGTGTGGGAACGGAGTGGTTAGTCCCGGCTGTCGGCCGTACTTCGTCTTGGCAGGAGTTCAAATCTTGCCGTGCATTGGACAAATATGGTCCTCGTTGCCCTCATCGCCAACAACTCGCTGGCAATCGCCGCGTCCGTCGAGTCGGCCAAATGGTATCCCTTGCGAGCGACGGTTGCTGCGAACCGATCGGAATCGCCGGTTCGGTCGTCATCGCCCGTGAACCCCGATCTTTGTCGCGCCCACGCTTGTTCCTGAACCCATAGCACCTTGCCGATTTGAGCCTCCATCGGCTCGGCGAGCGCTTCCGCCTTCTCGCGAGCAGCCTCGAAAGCCGCCTTTAGAATATCTGCCTGGACCACGGTCGACGCCCCGAACTTCGGCTGACCCATTGTAATCTGGATGGTCTTCTTCGGGCGGTCTTCAACGGCTTCGAGTTCTGCCAACGCATCGTTGAGGCGATTGTAGTCATCCACTCGAAGGATGATCTTCCTGTACCCCCTCTTTGCGGATTTCTTTCGCAAGAACCAAGCATTGCCATAGGTGGCCCCCCCCTCAATGACCTCACCCTCGACGAGCCCCGCATCCCTCAACGACCGCATCACCTCAGCGTGGAATTCGTCGATTTCCTTCATCGCCACTTGCCGCTTCCCAGCGTGCAGTTCGAGGTGCAACTCGGCGACGAAGTGTGTAGCCTCCTGCTGATACTCCGCCTCGCCAATCCCCTCGACGTATCGCTGCTCGCTCATGGCTCTCTCGCGTATGCTAGCGTCTTCAGCAATAGGGCCATTCATGGCCCTTTCCGCCGTAGGCGGTATTAGGCCCGGCGTTCACGCCGGGTTTGCGTGTACTGATAATCGCATGATCCCCCGTACCGCCAGCCCTCCACCAAGCCCCGTTTACGGAGCTTCTCGCCGTTCGGGCTTGAGCCCCCCAACGGCTCTGTTGGCTTGAGCCAGACAGCGAGAAGGCCCGTGAACGGGCCTCGCCCGTCCGGAACACGAAATCGGTCGGTGGCGAGCCTTCCCACCCGTGCTAAAGCACGGGCCTAGTACCGCTTCGCGGTCAAGGGCCGTAAACGGCCCTCCGTTGTACAATCTGCTTCTGCTGGCTCCGCAATCAGCGGATCCAAGCCTATTCGTCTTCTTCCGCGACTTCCTCAGCCGCTTCCGCCTGCGCCTTCCGCAGCCGTTCTTCCGGATCGACGATCAACACGTTCTCCCCGAAATCCTGCTCGTCCTCGACATACTGCCCGCTCTCGTCGATCTTCATGTCGGCCTCGACGGTCCGTTCTTGAGCGACCGCCAGCAGCTTCTCGTAGAGCGCCGTGCGGTCGGCGCCGTTGATGCGGTTGACGGCTCGGGCTACCTCGTCGAGATAGCGCACGAAGATCTGCCGCCGCTGGCCTTCGTGTTTGACGCGCTTGCGGCGG
Source organism: uncultured Planctomycetaceae bacterium (assembly GCA_964472545.1). Classification (GTDB taxonomy): domain Bacteria; phylum Planctomycetota; class Planctomycetia; order Pirellulales; family Thermoguttaceae; genus CAYYNP01. Next base: position 77,548 of record CAYYNP010000006.1, read on the forward strand.
GTGAGATACATCTTCATCTTGCGGCCGACCGCTTGCAAGGCCAACCGGAGTTCCTTCTGGATCTCCGGATAACTGGCCACCGCCTCCTTCGACTCGCTGGTAAACGGCACCCAGACGCTGGCCATGTGGACCATCACCGTGATCGGGCCGCGGGGCAATTGGCCGCGCGATTGGCCCAGGCCGTACGATCGCCAGTTGGTCGACATGACCGTCTGCGTGATCGCGCAGCCGCCGCCCTGGAACTGCAAGGGCACGCGGTTGGCGTAGCGCAACACGTTCATCGTGTGGCCGTCGTGGAGGTTCACGTTGCGCATCGCGTCGTGCAGCTTGTCGAGGTCCTTCTCCTTCAGCCGGCCAGGCGAGACCCGCGGCTTGGTGCCGGCCTCTTTGAGGATCTTGTCGGCCGCCTCGACGCCCAGGCCGTCGAAGGTGGTCGAGAGGAACTGGCGGACCGTCCGCGCGTCGCTCTCTTCAAGCAACTCGACGAGCGTCTCCCGGCTAACGCGATGGGCCGTCGAGCCGCCGCCGTAAGCCAAGCCGACTTCGATCTGGAACGGGTTGCCGCGATAGACGGCCGGCGGCCGGGTGGCCGCGGCGTAGAACTCGCCCGGCACGACCTGGTGCAAGCCTTTGAGGATCAACTCTTCGCCGATCGGCGAAATGCAGTCGGTCGTGGGGGCCTTGATCTTCGTCTGCTGGATCGAGCGGTAGATCTCGTCGGCCTCGTGGCGGCCACACTTCGTCGGGCGCGCCCGTGCGCTGATGCCGGCCCCTTCGCAGATCCGCCGCGAAACCGCCGGCGAGACGCGGGAGAACGACTTGATCAGGAACTGCGAGACGGTCGGCGCCTTGGTGTCTTTGAGCATGCCGACCAGCATTCCCAACTCGATGCCGTAGGGATGCGGCTTGATCTCTTTCGGTTCGGCGGGCAGCCTTTCGGCCACCCGTTCATATTCCTTCTCGTTGTCGTCCGGATCGACGTAGTGGATCGCCACGTGGGGATTGGCGATGGCCGTTTGCTCGAGGTACTCATCGACACTGCCGCGTCCGCGTTGGTAGCGGGCTTCCAGTTCGATGGTCACTCGGGTACCGTGGTTGGCTTCGATCCACTCGATGCCGTGTTTCTCGATCGCTTTGAGGCCGCGTTGGCCCGGCGGGATATCGACGCCGTTGCCGCGGCCGTTGATGATCTCCGGCCGGTTGCGCTTGGTGTCGATCTGGATCTCGTAATAGTGGGCCGGCTTGCGGACGGAGACCTTCGACATGATCTTCACCGGCCGCCCGGTGGTCAGCAGCCCGTACATGCCCGCGGCGCTGATGCCGATGCCCTGTTGTCCGCGGCTCATCCGTAGCCGATGGAACTTCGAGCCGTAGAGCAGCTTGCCGAAGATCAACGGGATCTGTTTCTTGAGGATTCCCGGGCCGTTGTCTTGCACGCCGACCTTGAAACGATCGGCGGCGATGCGTTCGATATGGACCCAGATCTCCGGCAGGATGCCGGCCTCTTCACAGGCGTCGATGGCGTTGTCGACGGCCTCTTTGACGGTCGTCAGCAGGGCCTTGCGGGGATTGTCGAAGCCCAGCAGGTGGCGGTTCTTGGCGAAAAACTCGCTGACCGAGATGTCGCGCTGGCTGGCGGCCATCGACTGGGCCGTGGCGCGGCGGCGGCGCGGCGGGGCGCCGTTGGAGCCTGCTTTGGCGGAGATCTTTCTTCGGGCGGCGGGGCTTGCCTTACGCGACGTGGTGGTGGCCAATCTGGTGGCTCCCTCGACGAGGGTGTTAAGCGATGCGGTTTTGAGTGCAGATTGGAGGGATTATAGCGGCTTTGCCGGCACCTCTCTACCCGGCTTTGCCCGGCCCACCGGACTATCTGGCACGCCTGCCACATCCGGCAGATAAAGACTCACCCGCAGGACCACCACAAGCCGAGGTACCTTCTAGCGGCGTGCCGACAAGGCGCCTGCTACCCACACCCAAATTCCCCGGGACCGGTGTCCCGACCCACCTCGAAACACGTTCCTTCCCGCAAACCAGAGGAGCTCCACGATGCTTGGCAGACTCTTGCCCGTTGCGATTGGCTGCGCGGCGGCGCTGATGATTTCCTGTATGGCGACCGATGCCGACGCCCAGATCGTCAGTCCCCCCGGCGCGACGCCCGGGCTATTCTACAACTACTACGTACCACCCGGTGGATGCGGCGGCACGGGGGCCCAGTTATACGTGGCTCCACGTCCCACGCCGCCGGTCGTCGGACACACCTACCACACCTATCAACCGCTGATGCCGCACGAGTTCCTCTACAAGCATCGGCGGACCTACACCAGCCGCAATCCCGACGGCGGACGGACGCGAACCACGGTGACCTGGGGGGGCAGCCCGGTCGATTTCAGCCGGATTGGCGGCGTACCCAAGGCGATCGCGCCGCGGCCGCTGTTGGACAAGTGCAACCCCTTGAACTGGTAGAAGGGAGACCCCAGCGATGAAGAACTTCCTGTTGATCGCCGTGGCTGCGGTACTCGTCGTGGGGAGCTTCTGCGACTCGGCCGAGGCCTTGCAGTTGCGCGCCCGGCACCAAAACCCCTGGTCCGCATGGCACGGCAACTATGCGCACACGGCCTGGGGCACACCCGTGGCACTGGTGGTGCCGCCGACGGTCGAGTATCAGACCAACTGGGGCTGGGGCGTGGGGAACACCCGCGTTACGCCCATCACGCCACAGTTTCAGCGCAACTGGCCGGGACCGCCCAACGGCACGCGGCGATTCCATCCCACGCCGGCCTGGCCAAACGACACCAACCAATTCGGCACCTACTACATTCGCGGCCCCTGGTAGCCCCAACCAGCCGAAGAGTCCCATCGCACGGGCGTTCAGGGCGGTCTCTGAGAGAGGCCGCCCTGTTTTCGTTCACAGAGCTGCCATCAGAGGTCGCGTCTGGGGCCAGCACGCGACATAAGTGCTCCGACGTGACATCATATCGACGGCGCTCCGTTGGAGTGCGGCGCCATCGAGTTGTCGACCTAGAATCGCAAGTCATTCTTATAAAACGATTTACGATCGGCATTCTGCGCCGCAGCGCCTTCCGGCACGTTGGTTGCATTTTCACCGGACAGAACGTCCCCGCAAACGACCCGTTGGAAGGAGGGTGCTGCCATGTTGCTGGAACTACTCATCGGGCTGGTGCCGCTGGTCGTACTCAGCGCGGCGGTCGCGGTTCGTCCGTAACCTGCTCCGCATCGATCGCAAGCGGCACTTTCAGCCAAAGAAACGACCCCCCTGCCAGTTGCCACCCCCCAAGGCGCCCTGAACGCAGTTACCGCCTGCGCAGAAAAACAAGACCCCACGTTGCTGCCAACGTGGGGTCTCTTCATGCGCGGCGGGAGGCGCGCCCTTCGTGGGGGCATGGGTAAACCAAGTAACGTGCAGAGAGATTCATCACCCTCCCAGCTTCTCTAGCCGGAAAAATCTCTGCAATCGGAACGTTTTGGATAATCGGAACAATGTTAAGCAGCCGTTTTTCCGAAAGGTAATCGTGTGGAGGAACGTGTAGGACGCCGGATCGCCGGCTGCCCGTATCGACCTTCGCTCGGCGGGATACTACGGAGACGCGCGGATGAGACGACGCATTGCCCTGGAACTGATCGGGTTGCTCGGCATCCTGGCCACGGTGGCCGGGATGAGTTCGGCTCAGCAGTCGGGTGGCGGAGTGGACTTGCACGGGCGTCTCTCGGGGCTAAGCGGACTGGGCAGCGGTCATCGTGCTACGGCCCCGCCGGTAGTATTGGCGTCCTCGCCGAGCACCACAACGCCACAAGGCACACACCAGCCCGACGCTGTGTTGATGCAGCTTGGGCCTCTGATCACGCTGGGGAAGCCGCCGCAGAAGCCGTTGCCTGCCCAGATCGAACGGCCCAGGGGCGAATTACGACCGGTGGCCGCATGGCAGGTGGTCGAGCCGCCGCCCGGGGCGTTTCCCGATCTGGGGCTGCCATCGGTGATTGCCGCACCAAAAACGCCTGATCCAAGCAATGCGGTTGGGGAATTGAGCGAGTCGTCCGCGCCCGCCGACCCTCCACCGGCCGAACCGGAAAGCGCGGTCATTCCGCCTGACGCAAAGACCATCCCGTTTCCTCAGGCCGCCCCGGCCGACGTTCCCCCGGCATCGCCGACGATTTCTGTACCGCCAACGATCACTGCACAGCCGTCCGGGCCGTTGCGCGCATCGCCGGCCGACGTTCTCGGCGACCTGCGGGTGATGGAGCCTTTGGAACTTCAGCAGTTGTACGAACGGGCCGGCGAGTTGGAGGGCGATCGGGAAAACCGGCGGCTGTTCGAACGGCTGCGCGAGGCAACCGAAACGACCCAAGTCGGAATCGATACCACGGCCGAAGAGTGGGTGCATCGTTGGGGCGGGCGGATCCACACCGACTGGGCACATTGGGCCGCCACCCCGCAACTCCATCCGCCGATACCCGTCAACAATCCCGGGTTCGGCGATTTCCAGCCGCTCGATCCCGATACCTCGTCGCCGGCCAGCCAGTCGAACTACGTCGAGTTCCGCCGTCTGCGATTGTCCGCCGCCGGCGAGGGATACGGAGTCTACGACTACCAATTGGCGATCGAGTTCGCCCCGGAGGCCGAGATCGACCCCGACGACCTGACCGGCCGTTTCGGCGTCGAAGTGAAAAACGCCTTTGTCGGCATTTCCGACGTGCCGTACCTAGGCTACGTTCGCTTGGGACATTTCAAGGCCCCGTTCAGTCTCTCGGAGTTGACCGGCAGCAACGATATCACGTTCATGGAACGTTCGCTGGCACACGTCTTCGCCCCCGGCCGCGAATTGGGGATCGGCGTGAACAACCACTCGCCATGCCACAACATGGCCTGGGCCTATGGGGCCTTCTTCGACGAACTCGACGAGATGGGGCACACGCTCGACGACGACAACCAGGGCTTCCGGCTCGTGGGGCGGATGGCCTGGACGCCGCGTTACGACACGCTCTCCGAAGGCCGCTATCTGTTTCACACCGGCATCGCCTACGCGATGACGCAGGACCAGGACGACCGTGTCCGCTTCCGATCGCGGCCGGAAATCCACCGCGGTAGCCGGCTGATCGATACGCGGCTAGTCGACGGCCCGGACTTCGACAGCGGCATCACTTCGACCGACGACATTGCGACCGGGTTGTACCACACCTTCGGCGCCGAACTCGCTTGGGTCCACGGGCCACTGTCGATTCAAAGCGAGTGGATCTGGACCAGTATCAACGACGTCGGCTCCGGGACGACGGACCTCTTCGGTGCCTACGTCTACGCCAGTTACTTCCTCACCGGCGAACACCGGCCCTACGATCGCACCACGGGAGTGTTCGACGGCGTGGTGCCGTACGAGAACTTCTGGATGGTCAACACGCCCCGCGGACGCCGGGCCGGCTGGGGGGCCTGGGAATTGGCCGCACGCTGGTCGCATCTCGACTTCAGCCAGGTCGAAGGGCAACAGCTTCACGACCTGACCGTGGGCGTTAATTGGCACTGGAGCCCGAACACACGACTGATCTTCAACTGGATCCACACCTTCGTCCACCGCGATGTGGGCAACGTGGCCGACACCGGCCAAGGCGACATCCTGGCCACCCGATTGCAGGTTACGTTCTAAGCAAGGCCCACGCCGGCCCAAGGAGAGGACGCACGATGCACTTCATTCGCAACGCACCGCTGTTGGTGGTAACGGTCTGGCTGCTGGGGCTGACTCACGCAGAGACTCGGGCCGCCGATTCGTGCTGCACGCGTTGCGGTGGCCACAGCGGTGTGCAGCGCGTCTGCCGCCCGATCCTTACGACCAAGAGGGTGGAGGTGACCTGTTGGGACGGCGTGCGTGAAGAATTCTGTCTGCCGCAGAAGGACACGTGTGGCGAACCCTACGGGCTGGTGCCCGGTGTTTTGCATCCCACGCGCGGCCAGATCCACAGCCGAAACAAACTGATGCGGAAGACGGTGATCGAAGAAGTTCCCGTCGTGCGCTGGGTGGTGGAGTACGTCTGCGTGGGCTGTCGTTCGGCCGCCACGACGGCCACAACGCCACCGCTTGGCACGACCCCGCCGGTGGGCAACACGCCGCCGGCCGACCAAAGGCGAGAGCCTACGCCCGCGCCACCGCGAGAACTGCCGCGAAAACCGCAGCCGGCACCGCCAGCAGAGCCGCTGCCCACGCCGCGGGAGGAGCCGTTGCCGCCGGCGATCGCTCCGCCGCCGCTGACGCCGCTGCCGGTTCCGCCGACCGACGAGGTGTCGGGCGTCAGGAGCGTCGACGGGAAGGTGCGTCCGGCGGGGCTCACGCAGCGAAGGCCGTCGTCGCTCGACGGCGTGATCGATCGGCTGGAGGGTTTCTTCCGATAGACGATCTACCAGTCGCCACCAAAAGGAAAACACGGCCAAAACGAAAACTGCCAGAAGGGAAACCCGAAGATGCGATATCATCGACAATCGAACACGGCCTCGCGCAGATGGCCGGCGTGGCCGTCGGCCTGTCTGACGGTGGGGCTGGCGGCGATTGTGTTGGGCTTGCTGGTGCCTGCCTGGCTCTTCCCGGAAACGGCCGCCGTGCGGGGGCAGGACCTGCCGGGATTGCAGACGATCTCGCCGCCGGACGACGCCGAGGTCCGCACCACCGACTTGATCCGGCTGGCCGACACGTACGCCGACGCCCTGGCAGAAATGAAGATCGCGCAGGTGCGGATCGATACGCTCTGCTCACTTCGTCAGAGCGTGGTCGTCACCGATCTGGAGATCCAAGTGGCCAGGATCCGCCTGCAGATGTCTCAGCGGAAGACCGGCATCTTGCGGACGATCGTCGAGTCGGAATTGGCCACCGCCATCGCAAAGCTGGCGAGCCTGAGAGAAACCCAGGTCGCCACTCAACGATTGCGCCCCGACCAGGACGAACTGCAGTGGCCTGAGATCATCCGCGCGGAATCGGCCATCCGAGTACTGAGGATGATTCTGGAGATGACATAGCGGGAGAGGGGGAGGAAGGATGAGGTATGAAGGTGGAAGGAAGATGGAGGAAGGATGAAGGTGGAAGGATGAAGGAAGGGGGCGGCT